>CADAPG010000019.1 GCA_902789675.1 uncultured Eubacteriales bacterium | reverse complement strand
GTGTCCGTCGCGCCGAACGCGGTGGAGAACGAAATGCCCGCCGCCGCCAGCACGAAGCCGATCGAGATGATGCGGATCGCGCGCTGTGTGACCGCCTGCATCTGCGCCGTCATTTCAAAGAGCGAAATGATCTGTCCGCTGAAAAACTGGAAGATCAGCGTGCCGCAGATCATAAAGATGCAGCAGTAGATCAAAAGCATCTTGAACGCCCGCATAAAGCGCTTGCGGTTACGCGCGCCGAAGTTGAAGCCGAGCACGCTCATCGCCGCGTTGGTCAGCCCGAACACCGGCATAAAGATGATCGACTGCAGCTTAAAGTATGTGCCGAACGCGCCGACGTACAGATCCGGATAGTTCCCGCCGGGATCGGCTTTGAGCTGATAGTCGCCGAGCGCCTTGAGGATCGTGTTCATGCCGAACATCATGACCGTGCCGACCGCCTGCATCAGGATCGACGGAAGTCCCACGCGGTAGATCTCATAGACCGTGCGTCCGTTCAGCTTGTAGTCCGACAGGCGGACTTTGATGTCGTGCTTTGTGCCGTACAGCAGAACGATCGCAAGGATCATCGAGGCGAACTGCCCCGCAACCGTGGCGATCGCCGCGCCCCTGACGCCCATTGCGGGGACGGGACCCCAGCCGAGGACGAACACGCGGTCGAGCACGATGTTGACGATCGCGCCGGTCAGCTGCATCAGCATGGCATAGATCGTTTTGCCCTGCGCCGTCATGATGCGTTCGATGCCGCAGGCAAGGAACACGCCGATGCAGAGGGAAAGACAGATCGACATATAGTGCGTGCCCATCAGCTGCACGATCGGATCGTTGCTCTGCCAGCGCAGGAACGGACCGGACAGCGTCAGTCCGACGACGGTGAACACCGCTGCGGAAAGCACCAGAACGACCAGTCCGTTGCCCGCCGCGCGGTTCGCGTCCTCATAGCGTCGTGCGCCGAGGCGCCGCGAGATCAGCGAATTGATGCCGACCGAGGTGCCGACCGCGACCGAAATCAGCAGCATCTGCAGCGGATAGACGAGTCCGAGCGCGGCAAGCGCGTCGTTGCTGAGTTCCCTGACGGTTTCTGCGTTGTACAGATCGCCCAGGATCCGCATCAGATCCGCTTCCGGCAGCGATCCCATGCGCGACACAAAGACGCTGTCTACGATGTTGTAGAGCGCCTGCACGAGCATGGACACGATGATCGGCCAGCCCAAAGAAAGAAGGAGCCGTCCTTCCGGCTCCGTTCCCATTCTGTTTTTACGAATCGAAGCTTCCATAACAGTATCATTATAGAGATGCATTCGATATATTGCAAGCATTTTATGCGGCTTTGCCGCAATTCATGACCGTCCGGTCAATTCATTCACAATCCCTCCGCCTCGTTCCCCGGCGCCGCCCTTTACACAAGGGAGGCAGGAATCGTTCCGACGGTCCGCATATGCGATGTGCTATTTCAGACAACCCTCCCGGCTTTTGCTTTGCAAAAAACACCCTCCCCTGCACAGGGAGGGTATTTAGCACATGTCACAAACGCCGCGGATCGTCACCGTGCAAACGAAACGGAATACTGCTCGTTCACATCGTAGAAGAGAGTAAGCCTGAGCCCGTCCGGCAGCGTGAGCGTGCCGGAAAAGCCCTTCTCGGTCGGCGTGAGGATCGCCCGTCCGGAGAGCGATTTCGCATATCCGTTCGCCCGCAAAAGCGGCTCGAAGGCGGACGGTGCAAGCTCCCCGCGGACGTTGCCGAACAGGGCGCAGGTCATCGAATACACGTCGCCCACGCGGCTGTCGAACTGCACGGACAGGCAGAAGATGCGTCCGGATTCCGTCGTATAATACGCCTGCCCGCACCACAGCGCGAGCTTTGCGCCGGTCTCGTCGTTATAGAAATCGCGCAGTGTCACGGTATAGCGGCTCTTGCGCAGCACGGTATCGACCGTTTGCCCTGTGATGAGCTTGCCGTTTTCCGCATGGAACGCAAGCGTGTCCTTCCAAAGGTCCCTGAGTTTTTCGGTGATCGCTTCCGCGTCCAGCTCGCCGGGCATAACGGCGCGCTCCTCCCCCTGCCGCTCGCATCCGAGATACAGGGCGACGCGCGTCTTCAGCGAAAGCGGCGCGCCGATGCTGTTTGCGCTGATAATGCTGACGACCTCGTATTTCGGATCGTCGTACAGCGCGCGTTCCGAAAGCCGGAAGATCCCGCGGTTCAGCAGAACGAGCAGGAACGCGACGAGCACGGTGCCCGCCGTCAGCGCGATATACACGATGCGCGTGCGCGTCACGCGGTCGCGGTTGGCAAACAGACGGATCTTTTTCATTCCTCCTCGCCTCCCTTCTCGCGCTTGTAGAGCGGCACGTCGAACCAGACGAGCGTTCCCTCGCCGACTTTGCTTTCAAAATGCAGGGTGCTGCCGTGGATCTGCGCGATGCGGTTGCCGATCGCAAGTCCGAGCCCCGCGCCGTGCTGCGCGCGCGAACGCGATTTGTCGACCATGAAGAACGCCTCGGTGATGCGGGAGATCTCCTCCTCCGGGATGCCGATGCCCTCGTCTTTGACCGAGATGCGGTACCGCCCCGCCTCATGTCTGCCGGACAGCGTGACCGTCTTGCCGGGCGAGCTCGCTTTGCGCGCGTTGTCGATCAGGTTTGTGACGAGCGTCAGCAGAAGATCCTTTTCGTACAGAATGATCTGCTGTTCGATATCGTAGTTGAAGGTCAGCTCCGCCTTCTCCATCATCGGCGTGACGACCGCCACGACATGCCCGAGCGCGCGCCGCGCGTAGCCGCGGATCAGCTTGAATTCGTTCTTGTCGAGCACCACGAGGTCCATGAGCTTCAGGGACATCGCCTCGAGCCGCTTGCCCTCCGAAAAGATGAAGTTCGCCGCCATGAAGGCGTCCTCCTCGTCGAGCTCGGTGCTTCGAAGCATGTCCGCGTAGCCGATGATCGAGGTCATCGGGGTCTTCAGCTCGTGCGAGAAGCTTGCGACAAAGTCCTTCTGCTGCTTGGCGTTCAGCTCGAGCGCGTCGACCTTCTGCTCGATCGCGCCGGTCATATCGTTGAACGCGACGGTGAGGTCGCCGATCTCGTCGAGCGTGGTGACGCGCGCGCGGCGGGAATAGTTGCCCTTGCCGATGATCTGCGTGAACTTCTGCAGGCGGCGCAGCGGCTTTGTCGTGAAATAGGACAGCAGCAGCATCGCCGCGATCGAAAACGCGACGGTGATGATGTGCAGGATCGTGACGGAACGGATCTGTTCCTCGCGCAGGCGCATCAGGTCGGTCGCGTCGTACCGCACGGACAGGAAGTAGTTCCGTCCGCCGATCGAAACGCAGCCCGCGGTGTCGAGGATCGTCCGCGCGCCGTCGCGTAAAAGCCGGTAGGCAAAGCGGCGCACGCGCAGCTCCGTGAACGGAAGCGTCTCGGGAAAGTCCTCCGCGCTTGCGGTGATCAGATGCTGATCCATGTCGTAGATCGCGCAGGGCGATTCCACGCCCTGATTCGACCCCGCGCGCTTTAATATCTCCGCGTACATGTCGGGCGACGCGGTGTTGTAGTACAGATAGATGCCGTACAGCTCCGCCTCCATGGCGGAAGCCAGCGCCGAATACTCTGCGACCGCCGCCTGAACGCGAAAACGCAGCGCCGTGTCAAAGCTCCGCGCGATCAGGATCTGTCCTGCCACGCCGAACAACAGCGCTACGATCAAAACGGTACATATGCAGATTTTCAGCGCAAATCTCATGCTTCGGGAATGTCCAGCCGATAGCCGATCTTATGGACCGTGCGAATGCGGTCCTGCCAGTTGAGCTTCCGGCGCAGGCGCTGCACATGGCTGTCCAACGTGCGGGTCTCGCCGATGTAGTCCGTCTCCCAAACGCGCTCGAACAGCGTCTCGCGGAACAGCGCGGTGTTGGGGTTCTGCACAAACAGAACGAGCAGGTCGAATTCCTTGCGGGTCAGTTCGATGTGCTTTCCGTTCTGAATGACGTCGCGCGCGTCCATGTCGATCAGAATGTCCAGGCACTGGATCATGCCCTGGCTCTTGTTGAAGCGACGCAGCACCACCTCGATGCGCGCCAAAAGCTCCACGATCTCGAACGGCTTGACGATGTAATCCTCCGCGCCGAGCTTCAGACCCTTGACGCGGTCGTTGAGGTCGCTCTTTGCCGTCAGGAAGATCACGGGGATCCCCATCGGACGAATATAGGCAAGGAGATCATAGCCGTCGAATTTCGGCAGCATGATATCCAGCAGCACCAGATCGAACGGGTTCTTTTCGAGAAGGTCCGCCGCCTGCTGCCCGTCATAGGCGCAGGTGCACACATACCCCTGCCGCGTCAGATTCATGCGGATCAGGTTTGCGATCGGCTCCTCGTCGTCCACGATCAGAATTTTAATCATACTCCCATCCTCCGATTTCTCTTTATCTGGAAGGAATTGTAACATACAAATGCGGACAAAATGTAACACGAGTGTTGCCAAGCTTTGATTTTTGCATGTTTTTTACAAAAATCCGCAGATCTTCGCGCCCCGCATTCGGTTCTTACCGGCAGTATAGCACAAAGCCGCACGTCCGTCAAAGCATTCTTCTCGACAAAAACTTGCATTACGGACCGAATGCGCGTATAATGCTTTGTATGAATTGGTATTATCATTCGCGTTATCCGCAATATAAGCAGCCGTTCGGTGCCGTCCGGACGAAAGAGACCGTTTCCCTTTGTCTCGACGGCGAACCGAGCGCCATGGTCGAGCTTCTCCTGTATCCGCCGACCGGACCCGTGACCCTTCCCATGCACTGGGACGGGCATCGTTACCGCGCGTCGTTTTCGGCGCCGGACGTTCCGTGCCGCATGGGCTACGGGTTCCGCATCAACGGGCGGTATTTCGGCGCGGACGGCGGCGAAGCGCGCTTTGCCGACACGCCGCAGACCTACGGGCTGACCGTTTACGACGGCGCGTTCGAAACGCCGGAATGGTTCCGCCGTTCCGTCGTCTATCAGATCTTTCCCGACCGGTTTTTCTGCTCCGACCGCGAACGCTTCAGACGCGCGGCTGCGGATTACCGCGCGGCGGGACGCCCGATCTTTGTGCATCAGCATTGGGACGATCTGCCCTTCTTCCTGCCGCACGGCGGCGCGAAGGAATATGTACCGGACGATTATTTCGGCGGGGATCTTGCCGGGATCCGGGAAAAGCTTCCGTACATCGCCTCGCTCGGCGTCACGTGCATCTATCTGAATCCGATCTTTGCCGCGCATTCGAACCACCGGTACAACACGGCGGACTACCTTTCGATCGACCCGATCCTCGGCACAAACGACGATTTCAGGGCGCTGTGCGATGCGGCGAAGGCATACGGCATCCGCATCGTGCTCGACGGCGTGTTCTCGCACACCGGCGACGATTCGATCTATTTCGACCGCTACGGGCGCTATCATTCGCACGGCGCCTGCGAAAGCAAGAATTCCCCCTATTATCCGTGGTACCGGTTCTATGATTATCCGCATACCTACGAATGCTGGTGGAATTTCGAAACCCTTCCCGACGTTGAGGAGACCGAACCGAGCTATACGGAATTCATTCAGGGCGAAAACGGCGTTCTCCGCACTTGGCTTCGCGCGGGCGCGTCCGGCTGGCGGCTCGACGTTGCGGACGAACTGCCCGATTCGTTCATCCGCGGCATCCGCCGCTCGATCAAATCGCAGGATCCCGACGCCGTGCTGATCGGCGAGGTCTGGGACAACTGCGCAACGAAGCTCGGTCCCGAAGGCCGCCGCGGGTATGTCAACGGCGACGAGCTCGACGCGCCGATGAACTATCGGTTCCGGGAACCCGCGATCGAGTTCCTGAACGGCAGAAAGGACGCGTACTGGTTTGCCGAAACGCAGAACCGGCTTTTAGAGGACTATCCGAAGCCGTTCCTGGACGCGTGCCTGAACCTTTTGGGCTCGCACGACACCGAGCGCACGCGTTCCGCGCTGTGCGGCATTCCCGACGCGCGAACGCTTTCGCGCAGGCAGCAGCTTGCGATCCATCCGGACGCCGCGACCCTTGCCCGCGCAAGCGACCGCCTTGTGCTCGGCTATGCGCTGATGACGTTCCTGCCCGGTGTACCGTGCATCTATTACGGCGACGAAGCGGGCATGACCGGCATGTCCGATCCTCTGAACCGCGGCACGTTCCCTTGGGGACGCGAGGACACGATGCTGACCGACCGGGTCCGATCGCTGATGCGGCTGCACAACGAGAGCGACGCGATCCGAAACGGTACGACGCGCATCGCCGCGATCGGCAGACAAACGCTCTGCGTGATCCGCGAAAGCGAAGCGGAAACGCTGATCCTGCTTGCAAACGCCGCAGACGCCCCGGTTCGCGCCGTGCTCTACCCCGCCCTGTTCCGCGAGGGACCGGATGCCGGGACCGCTCCCGATCTGTCCGGAACGTTCCGTGACGAGACCGGCAAGCCGATCGAAGCGCGCAGCTCGCTTTCGCTCACCGTGCCCGCAAACGGGTTCCGGATCCTGAAAAAGGCGTAAGCGTCACGAAAAAATCACAATCCGGTGTTGAAAAACGCGTCGGAACTTGTTATACTAATCCCACCGACAAATAAAGGAGATAGCACCATGATCACGAAGGACATGAACATCCGTAAAATCATCGAGATCGACGAGGACCTTGCGGGCATTCTGATCGCATCCGGCATGCACTGCCTCGGCTGCGCAATGTCGCACTTTGAGAACCTCGAAGAAGCATGCGCCGTCCACGGCATCGACGCGGACGAGCTGTGCAAGGAGCTCAACGACTACCTCGAGAACAAGCAATAAGCAACGGACCAACCGCCCTGCCGATCCCGGCGGGGCATTTTTATCGCTTCGCGATGATATACGCCTGCGGCGCATGATATCGCTTTGCGATGATGTTTGCCTTCGGCAAGTGATGTGTGCCCTGCGGGCACGTTCAGGAGGATTCTCCTGCGGAGAATCATAATCATACCACCTCATCACCGCCTGCGGCGGAGCTTCCCCTCAAGAGGAAGCCTCCCTGCGCCGGATCCTCTCTCAGAAAGGAATGACTATGAACGAACGTACAAAACAATGGAATCGATTCGTCTCCGAAATCTGTATGCGCGATTGCGCTTCTCTGAACGAACGGCAGCGCGATGCGGTAATCTGCTTTTGGTACGACGCGGAGATGCAGAACGGCGGGCATTCCGCCTATTTTGACAGCGATCCGATCGCCGCGCCCGAAGAAACGGAATCCGCGATCCGCAGGATCGGAGGCGACGCGATCGCCGACAATTTCCGAAAAGCGGCGGAGACGGGCGCGTCCGACGACTGGCAGGAGACGGACAACGCATATTATGACTTTGACCCCTCTTTGCTGACGATTCTCATGCAGTATGTCGATCGGCATTCCGACCAGATTCTGAACCAGTAATCCTATGGGAACCATTGTTACTCTCAATTCGCTGGACGATCCCGCGCTCGACGTGTACGCGCGGCTGACCGAGGCGCAGATCCGAAACCGTCTGGAGCCCGAGAAGGGCGTCTTCATTGCGGAAAGCCCGAAGGTGATCCGGCTTGCGCTGGACGCGGGCTTTGAACCCGTGTCCTTTCTGATGGAGCAAAAGCACATCGAGGGCGACGCGAAGGACCTTCTTTTGCGCTGTCCCGACATTCCGGTTTACACCGGCGAGCGCGCGCTCTTACAATCGCTCACCGGCTATGCGCTGACCCGCGGCGTGCTCTCCGCCATGAAAAGAAAGTCGCTGCCCGCGCCGGAAACGATCCTTTCCGACGCGAAGCGCATCGCGGTGCTCGAAGGCGTCGTGGACGCTTCAAACCTCGGCGCGATCGTACGCAGCGCCGCCGCGCTGAACGTCGACGCGGTGCTGTTCTCCCCCACCTGCTGCGATCCCTTGAACCGCCGCGCGGTGCGCGTCTCCATGGGCACGGTCTTTCAGGTCCCGTGGACGATCCTTCCCGATTGGCCCGAAGGCGGGCTTTCGCTGCTTCGGGCGCACGGATTCCGAAACGCGGCGATGGCGCTCGTCGACGATTCGCTTTCGATGGACGATCCGCGGCTGAAGGATTGCGAACGCCTTGCGATCGTGCTCGGCACGGAGGGCGACGGGCTTTCGAAGGAAACGATCGCAGCCTGCGATTTTGCTGTGAAGATCCCGATGGCGCACGGCGTGGATTCGTTGAACGTTGCCGCCGCATCCGCCGTTGCGTTCTGGGAACTGCGCGCAGAATGACCGCGCGCCGCATTTTTTGAAACGGAGGAACCGATATGATCCGGGAACTGACCGAATTTGAACCTTATTGGGACTTTATCAACGGGATCAACGCCGATCCCGCCTACCTTGAGCCGATGCTTTCCACGCAGGAGCAGATCGAAGGCAATCTTCTGAGCGCCTTGAAGAACCCGGATCAGGTCCCGCTCGGCGTGTTTGAAAACGATGTGATGACGGGGCTGTTCGTGTTTCTTGTCATCAAGGAGGAACGGTACATCGAAATGCTCGTCGGGCTGTCGCGCAGCCCCGCCGCGTACGAGGAGATCGCAGACTGGCTCGCGGCAAACTACCCGGGCTATCATGTCGATTTCGTGTTCAATCCGAAGAATGACGCGATTCTGGGTATGCTGGAAAAGCGCGGCGCGACATTCGATCCGGAACAGTTCAAGATGGTTCTCACCGGGGAACCGCCCGCAGTCGACACGACCGGCGTCGAACCGCTGTCCGCGCAGTATGAGGAGCAGTATATCGCCATGCACGACACGGATCGCTACTGGACGGGCGACAAGGTCGTGAAGGCGCCGGATATCTTTCGTGTCTTTGTCGCGGCGGACGGCGGAACCGTCATGGGCTACATCGACGTGACCAAGAACAACGAGGAGAACGAGCCGTTCGATTTTCTGGTCAAGGAGGAATACCGGCGGCGCGGCTGGGGCAGAAAGCTTCTTTATAAAGCGATCGAGGCGAACCGCCCGAAGCGCATGATGCTGATCGTCGACGTCGACAACGAACCCGCGATCGCGCTCTACCGCTCCATGGGCTTCACGCACGACCCCGAGCCGGTCAGCCGCTGCGCGACGTGGATCGTTGCGTGAAAGCGCCGCGGCGTTCCGAAACCGCGCCTGCGCAAACAATCTCAACAGTCCGGCGTTTTCCGGGCTGTTTTTTTCAATTTGCAAAACCGGATCCGCTCCTGTCCCCTCCTTATAGGCAGAAGAGATGAGGAGAATCGAAGACATGACGTTTTTTGAATGGATCCGACGCTGTATCCTGTCGGATGCGAAAAGGCACCCGGTCCCGTACGCGTGCAGGCGCGAGCTCCGAAAGCTTCTCCGCCGCATGCGCCGCGCCGAGCTTTCCGCGCAAAAGCAGTAAACGCACGAACAGACAATCTGAACACCCGGAGATATAATTGATGAATTCCGTATTGCCGAAAGAAAACATCCCCTTGTTTTTTAATCGGATCGGCAGGGTCGCTTCGGCTCCGGGCACAGCGTCAAACCGAACCCGCAGTCATACGACGTATCATTGCGTACAAACAAAATAAGCACGTTTTGAGGACGTCAGGAGGACGTCCCTTTTGTCGTCGGCCGACGAAGATCCGCGCGTGTTGAAAGAGCCGTCCGGCGATCCCGAAACAACAAAGTGTTGCTTGCTTTTTGATCCGTTTTTCGCTATTCTGAAACCGCAGAAGATCTTTTGCCGAAATTCTTACGGAGGCAGAAAAATGAATTACGAAAAGACAGGACGCCTGATCCGAAGGAAAAGACAAGCTTTGGGATTGACGCAGCTGCAATTATCAAAAGAGCTCGCCGTTACGCCGCAGGCGGTCAGCCTGTGGGAAAAGGGAAAACGGTTTCCCGACGCATCGGCGCAGGTCATGCTGTTTCGGGTCCTCGGGCTGAATCCGGTCGAACTCCTCGTCGGGTTGGAAATGTTTGACAAAGAACTGAAACAGGACATTGCCGCATATATGGATCGCATCGACGAACAGGTCCGTGTCGCTGGCATGTGGAAAGATGAGGACGGCAACGATATGTATATTGACCTTTCCGGCTATGAGCTTGCATTGGTGGATCGCAACGGAAATCTGACCGGCGAAACGGTCCCTTTCACGGCATATTACAATGTTTTGCCGGCGCCTGAATACAAGGATCCTTACGCGCTTCCCGAAAGCCCCTATGATCCGGGCAAGATCTATCTCAACAACCGTTCTTTCATTTTTACCATCCCTGTCGAAATCCTGAAAACGATGGGAAATCCTCTGTACTTCCACATCGTCATCAACGAACCGAAGACGCTGGTGGGACTCCGGTTCACCGATGAAATGACCGATTATGGTTATGCCATTCCGGAAATCGTGTATCACGGGGGTTTGAAAGGCATCTGCGTTCGGAACGACGGCTTTGGCCGGACGCTTTGCAAAAAGATGGGCGTCCGCAGAACGCTGGATCTGATTTCCGTCGAGCCGGTGTATGACATGAAACAAAAAGCGATCCTCCTGCAGCTTGACAAGGCGAAACGGGTCAACACGGCGATCTGCGGTCAGCACTGTCTTCTTCCGTAGGTATATAACGGTCGTCAACGGATGAAGAATGCACCCGCGATCCGAACACCGCAGACACGGCTTTTCCAAAATCATTCCGGAACTGCGTTCCCATCGCGCCGGCGACGCGGCTGCGCCGCGTATACGAACTGCGTTCTCATCGCGCCGATAAAGGACACAAAAATGCGCCGTCGGCGTCCCGCAAAATGTTGGTAGCGACAGATTTTCGTCGCGAACGCGTTTGCAAGTGAGCAGAAAATCGGAGCGTGACATTTTGCGGAAAGGAGCCGCAGCTGAGCGGGCGAACGGCGGTTTTTCATGCACCGCATAAAAAAGCCGCCGCAAGCGATGCGATGCTTGCGGCGACGTGGCGTCCCCGGCGCGTTACGGCGCTGCTTTTGATTTATAAGACATAGGAAGCAGCGCCGGCGACGCGGCTGCGCCGCGTATACGAACTGCGTTCCGCTTAGGAGCCCCGAAAAAGCCCGATAAATAGGGACTTTTTTACAAGTGGCATGTCGGAAAAACACGATTTTCGAAGTGCTTCTCAGCGCCATTGGAATACAATGGAATCCAATATCAAGACCTTTGTCGGAACGGTTTTGGGATGAATTGTAGTCAAAATGTAGTCAAAACCAAAATGGGAAATATGCCCTGAGTTCGAATAACGCTATATTCATAATCTATGGCGGGCATCAGGCTGAACACCATGACCAACGCCAGCAGAACGGCTATTGCTTTTCTCCGGTTCATCATCGTTCTTTTTCCTTTCGTGATCGCATAATCTAACAGAATAATTACAGCAGAAAAACGTGCTGATAATCAAGTTTTTACAGTATCCGGCAATCGTTTTCGGTTGTATTGTCAAACGCACGAATAAATCAGTCGCTGCAGTAAAAAACAGGGGCGAAGTCGATCGGCTTCGCCCCTGTTTTCATGCTTGTGTACGATCAGGTTTTCTTGATCGTATCCGGATCATAAGGATGTTCGTCAACGGGAGGAACGTCGTCCCACTCGCTGCCTGCGCCCGTGATCTTCCGAAGATCCTCGAACGCTACCTCTTCCATCTCGGTCTTCTTTTCTTCGCCGACGACCGCTTCCGGCGCTGTTTTCTTTTTGAGTTCCATTTTCGTTCTCCTTTCTTTCAGCTATTCTGTTTGTTTACGGCTGCTGTACCGGGAATATATTGATCAGACCGACCACATAGCGCAGGATCGCCGCCGCATCCGCCGCGGTAACGCTGCCGTCACCGTCGACCTCCGCATTGAGTGCGCCGCGCTTTGTGAGCGCCGACAGACCGACGATCGAGCGCAGGACAAGCGCCGCGTCCGCCGCCGTGATCATGCCGTCGCAGTTTGCGTCGCCGTACAGAATCGCATCGAACGTGATGCTGCCGTCCGCGGTTCCCGCTTCGAGTTCAACCACACTGCCGTTCGCCGCGAATCCGATCGAGCTGCCTGTTCCGAGTGTGTTCTCGGTGAACGTAAGGTCCGTCTTCTCCGCGTCTCCGATCTTCGCAAACCAGAGCGTCAGCACCTCTTCGCCGTTTTTGAGGAGCTGTTCCGTATCGGACGCCCAGACCGCGGAGATCGTGCCGTTCTTGTCGTTGACCGTCCAATTGAACGCGCCCTCCGTCTTACGAAGCGCAAGGACTTCCGGATCGTATGCGAGGAAGATCTGCGCGCTGCTCACATAGGAGCCGCCCTCCGGCAGATCCTCAACGTGCACGTCGTAGCGATACAGGATCTCGCCGTCGATGATCTCGTATTCGTCGTTGCCGACGACGTCTTCGCCGGCGAACGTCACGGCAGTCGGCGCTTCGGGCTGCGGCTTGGGCGTGACGGTGATCGTTGCCTGTACCGTCGTGCCGGTTGCTACATGCGTCGCATAAAGCGTCGTTGTGCCTCCGCCGATACCGAGCACCTTGCCGTCGCTGATCTGCGCGATTTCGAGGTCCTCGACCGTATATGCTACGTCAGCGCTGTTGCCGAACTTGTTGCCGAGATCCATTGCAAAGACGATATCCGCGGTTTCATCTTCCCTGACCGCAACATCCTCAAGCGTCATGTTCATCGGCTGCGTCTGCACGAAGCAGTCATACGCGATGTCGCCGACGTATCGACGACCGGTGTAGTCGATATCATTATAGGTCTCTACGTATTCTCTCGTGACGGCGAACGAAGCGTCGATGAAGCCGTAGCGCTGCACCATTTCGATCGTGACCGGGACTGCGATGTCCATCTCGCGGGTCTCGCCCGGCTGGATCGGCGTCTCGAACGGCACGTGTACCAGCGTAAGCGCATCCTTGTCGACATCCATGATCAGGTTCTCGGGGCCCTTCCAATCGATCGTCAGCATGTCGTCTTCGCCGGACGGTGCATTGCCCGTGTTCGTGATTTCGAACGAGGCACGGAAGCCGTCGTTGGTCTGATAGGTCACGATGTTCTCAATGCGGTAATCCGGATCGGAAAGCAGGGGCTCGGAGACGTACTCCGCCGTGTTGGTAAAGTAGACGCCCTCCTCCTTGAGCTCCTTCGTGACCGCCTTGAACGTCAGTCCTTCAACGCTGTCGGGCATCGTATACGCGAATTCGTGGATCCTTGCGTTGTTCGGACGCAGCGCATCGGTCGATTCGATCGTGCCGATCTGCGTTTCGGTTCCGTTCTTATCCACCGCATACAGCGTCAGCATATAGCCCGGCGCCGTGGTCAGACCGTTGTTGGACGCCTTGACTGTGATGACGGTATCCTCGCCGCCGATCGCATGATCGAGCGTCAGAGCGGATGCCTCGCCGTCCTCGTTGGGCTGCCGGATTTCGATCTCCTCGGGTTCGACTGCGCCGCAGGGCTCCATCACGGTCGCAGCCAGCGTCATTTCGGTGATCACAAGCGGGTCAAAGTCGACTTCGCCGTTGTAGTTGATGCCGTCCTCGGCAGGGGTATCCGTCTCCGGAATGACCAGCTCCTGCCTGAAGCGGTTGTGAACCACCATGAGGTTCTCGCCCGTCATGGTGACGGCGAGCTCGTCGTTGAAGTATCCGTCTCTGGTGAGCTGATACGGTTTCGACCAGCCGGTGCTGCCGAGATCCGCGTCGGGCGCGTCGGCCTCCTCGTCGGTCAACACCCTGCCGCTGGAGATCAGGCTCGTCGCAAAGATCTCCTGCGAAACGGCCGCGTTCTCATCCGCCGGATCGCCGTCGACAACGGTGTCGGTCCAAAGAATGAACAAGCTGCCGTTGGCGTCCTCGACCACGCGGTAGTCTGCGGACTGTCTGGATTCGTTGCTGTCCTTGGGTCTCAAACCGGTCTCGATGGGATCCGCGTAGGTCGAATCGCCGCCGTCGCCCTTGATCTTCAGCGTGCCGTCCGGATTGATGCCCTGCTGCATAAGCTGCGTGACGTCGATGTAGACGACGCCTTTGTTGTCGCGGTACCAGAACAGCTTGGTGTGCGTCGCTTCCTCCTCCGTGCTGAGCTGCGCGTCCCTGGAGCGGAAGAACTGCGGCAGCGTGTCCGCCACGTCGTCGTCGGTGATGCGGATACGGTACTTCGTCTCATGCTGCTCGAAGTTGTAGACCTGCAGATACAGCTCCTTGTCTTCGTAAGTGTCGTTGCTGCCGTCCGTATCCACGGTGTAGGCGTAGACCGCAAGACCGTTGTAGCCGATCGCCGTGAAGTCCGGGATCGCGTACGCGACCGTGCTGCCGTTCCCGTCCGTGTAGGTCGGACCGGCCAACGAGCGCTGACCGCCGAAGTTTTCGATCATGTACTGCTCGTTTGCCGTATTGCCGTGGAATTCGGCAAAGTAGAAGTTGTTGAAGAGCCACCCTTCGGGAACCACTCTGCCGTCCGTATCGACGTCCTCTTCCGCGTTGTAGATCATGTAGAACACGCGGCAGTCATTGACGTACGGGTTCGCGAGCGTCGCGCCGTCCGTGGTGGTGTTGCCGCTCTTGACGTAGTAGACGATCGCGTCGCCGCTGATCTTGTCGCAGACGACGGTCGGCATGCAGTCGTAATAGCCCTTCTCGACGCCGTCCTTGATGCGATGGTCGTTGGTGATCTTGACCGGCTCGTCCATCGTGATCGAACCGTCCTCGCCGATTGTCGCAAGCGCCGCATAGACTTCCATGCTGTTCAGGTAGTCCGTAACCTCTGTATTCTCGTCGATATCGTTGCTGCCGGTGGAGACCCACGCGACCAGCACGTTGCCGTCCTTCGTTTCCGCGATGGAAGGCTGGAAGTCCGCCGTATCGTCCACGGAGACCGGGACCGGGTTGCTCCAGACGCCGTTCTTGTAGGTCGCGAGCTTCAGCGTGGTGCGCTGATATTCGCCCTTCGCGTTGTCGCTGTCGATGAACGCAAGTACGACGGTGCCGTCATCCAGGGTAATGAGCTGCGAATCCGCACGTTCATACGCGTTCTCCGCAAGGATCTGCGTGGAACCGGGTGTAAACGCGTAGCGCGTCGCGTTCTTTCCGCCGACCCAGGTGGAATCCGTTCCGCTTCCCTGACGGAGGCGGAAGCCCTGCGACGAGGTCGACTTCCTCATGCCCGGCTCCTGATTGCCGGCCACATCGTCCGGATTATTAACATAGTGCTTGAAGAATCCGAACGGCTTGCCGGCAAGCTCGACCACGACCGGAACCGAGAACAGGAACAGGTCGACGATGATGCCCGCCGAGACGCTGAGGTACAGACCGAACGCCCCGTACTTGTTATTCGGTTCCCAGGCGCCCAAGGCGTTGGCCCTGGCCACCAGTCGTATGCCGATGACGTCGCAAAGCCCGACGCCGAGACTGAACTGAATATAGCCCTGCAAACGGACGCCGCCGTCGAAGCGGGTCCCCGAATTTGCATAGTCGACCTGTGACTGCTGCGCCTCGTCCAGCGTAACGGACGTCTCCAGATCGCAGCCGCCGCCGACGAACGCCATGAGGTAGGCGTTGATCTCGATCCCGAAATACGCCGGTATGAATACGAGGGGAATGATCGTGTAGAACGCCACCTTGAACCCGCCGTTCACGCAGAAGTAAGCGCCCATGCCGGAGAATTTCAGCACCGTCTTTTCGATGCCGTTCGCGTAGATCGTGAAGTAATGGAAGTTGAAGTACGCGCCGATCATGACGTCAAACCTCCACTGCGGACTGCCGAAGCTCGCAAGGGACAGTTTCCTGCCCAGTTCCTTTGCAAACTTGGCTTTCTCATGCAGCGTACCGACCTTGTTCCAGGAGTCCTTGAGTCCTTTCCAGAAGGTGCCGAACGGATTGGCCATGGAGAAGGTGCTCTTCCAGTAATCATCCGTTCCGTCCTGACCCGGCTGGTCCGAGTGGAAGGAACTGATATGCGTTCCCTTGACCGTGTCATAGATCTGCACGACCGACACGCCGAAATACAGACGGTAGCCCTGCGGGATGCGCATGCATCCGACCGTTACGAACGGGAACGGAAGCGCCATGCCCGTGCTGCCGATCAAAGGCAGCTCCGGATAGGTTATCGTCACCGGGCTCGTGAAGGTCTGCTTCGGCGGGATCTCCATGGCGAGCGGGTTGTAGAAGTTGATGCCGGTATAGACGTCGGAATACTGGTAGCTGTCCGCGAAGTTTCCGATGACCGGGTCGATCTCGCCGATCGCCGTGATTTTGTTCGTGACGCTGCCGGCGTCGACGTCCGCCTGCGTGACGTAATACCAGTACTTGACCGTGACGGATTCGTCGAGATCCAGAACCGACATATCGGGCGAGGTGACCTGCTCCAGATCGGTCAGCGACTGGTTGATCCTGATGTTGCCGAGACGAACGCCGCCGGTATTCGTGATCCTGATCGTATAGGTGATCGGATCGCCGACCTGAAGATCCTCCGTCGGGTCCGCCGTCGCTTCGACCGTCAGCTCGGGTTTCGGTTCTTCCGCTTCGCGCGTATTCGGATCGACGACGGAACCGTTTGCGCCCGTTGTGACGATGACCGTCGCTTCGTTGGAGGTGACCGTCTCGGGCTCCGGCAGCAGTTCGACCGCTTCCTTCAGATCGGTCAGAAGCGCGTCCGCCGCGGACATACGGTTGGTGACGACTCGGATATACAGCTTGTCGCCGGGGTCGACCGAGAATCCGCCCTCCGTTTCGGGTTCGGGCTCGTCCGGATCAGGTTCAGGCGCGTCCGGATCGATCTCGATCGGAGCGGCGATTTCGAATTCGACCGTGGACCGGAAGATGTATACGCCTCTCGACGCATCGTATTCATCGGGTTTGACGAGCTCGTATTCACCCTTGTAGACGTCGTTCGCGTCGTAAACCACGAGCTGGATCCCGAGAGGCGCCTCGACCTTTCTCGTTTCGAGAACGCCCATCGGCGTGGTCAGGGAGACCGCGTACGGACGCGGACTGATCTCGATCGTCATCTGCGCACTCTTGCCCATCGGAAGGATCGGAATGAACTTTCCGTCGGCAATCTCGTACGCCGGATCGCTCATGACGCCGAAGATCGTGACTCCTTTGAAGATATTCGCCGTGACCGGGCTGACGCCGTTCGGGAAATTCGCCGAGATATCGATCGCGGCGTCATTTTCTCCCGTCGGCATGGGGACCTCGTAGAGCATGGCGGTGCCGTTGACGGAAACGAGGTATCGCAGATATTTGTTCTCCTCGCCCGTGCCCGGGACCGGTCCCGCGGTCACTTTACCGTCCTGGTCCGCCGTGCCGCCCGCGGAGCCCGCGGTGATCACCGCGCCGACCGCCGGACGGTTCGACATGCTGCCCGCGTCCTTATCTCTCAGGTTGTAATCCATGTACCGGAAGGTACCCGTCAGCGTAACGGAGCCCTGCTGCGGCGCCGCCGTCAGGTCGATGATGTTCCGGTCGGGCAGAGAGCCGGGTTTGAAGTACAGCGTGTTCTGCGTGTACGTGCGGGCGACGTTTCGATCCGTCCAGACCGCGACCCAGCCTTTTTGCGGATTCACGGTGATCGGATAAAGCTTGCCCGCGACCGTCTTGTCCTCGCTGGCAAAGGTGTAGTAGGTGTAGCCCGCTTCAACGGTCGTATCGCCCGCCCGCTTGAGCAGACCGGCGGAAAGGCTGGTCGTATCGAATTTTGCAAGATCGGAGGTCTTGACGCGGACCGTGATCTTGTTGTCCTTTTTCTGGATATTCGGCTCAACCACGACCTCCACCGCGCAGAGACGCTTCGTTTTCGGCTCGCCGGCAATGTAGATCGGCTGATCGTTCCAGAACACCCGCGGATCGGCTTCGTAATCCGCTTCGGCGCCGCTGACCTTATAATACTGGTTAGCGCCGACGACCTTATTGAAATTGTTCGCTTCGGGATCCAGGATCTCGATGGAGGTCAGCGCAAGCGTGTCGCCCTTATGGAAGCTGACGTCTCCCGCCTTGATCTCAACGGTCTCCCCTGCCGGAACGACGTATTCCATCGTGCTGATGGTAAACTTCACGTCGTAGCTGTACGGGTTCCGCAGAATGACCTTCGAATCGATGTAGTCGAACGCCGGCTTGATGTACAGCTTGCTGTAGTTTGCATAGCCGACCGTATTTGCAAGCCCTGTGTTTTCGACGATCGAATCTCTAAAATACTGATCACGCCCTCCGCCGAACATCTCATTCATCATCTCGTTCGAAAGCGTGAACGTAATGGAATGGTTGGATGCGCTTTGGTTGCTGCCGAGCTGATAGATCGTCGTGCCGTTTTCCCGGACCCAGTTCAACTCCTTCATGTAAGCGAACTGCGTGACGTTGGAGTCGGAGACGTCCTGCACGGTGATGCTGTCGTCGGCAATGAGCAGCACGTCCTTTCCGCTGTCGACGATGGAAGATTTCGTCGCCACGCCGGCATCGCTGTTCCGGGCGCCGTTTTCCTGCAGGAACAGAAGCCCGTCCGCCTGCTTCAGGTTAAACTGGAACATGCGCTTGATCGGCTGAACTCTGTAGATATACAGATGGTTGCAGTCGTCGCAATGACCGTGGTTGTAGAAGCCGATCCACTGCGGTCTGACGCCGTTAGGTGCGCGGTCAATGAGGTATTTGCTCGGGAACATGTTCAGGGTCTTCTCGCCGAAGCTCGCTTTGGAATCATAAGAAAGCTCCTTTGCACTGTCCTTCGAACGCCTGGTCATTTCCTTCATCCAATCGGTAGGCTCGTCTCCGCCCTCAAACGTGACCTTCATGTATGCGTGATCGCCCGTGCGGGCCCACGTAACCTGCGCGCCCGCGATCGCGTACGGAGAGTTCTTGCTGCCGATCTGATAGATAACGCCTACAAGGCCCTTGCGGTCATACCAGAACGAGTTGTCGGTCCACATCAGGTCCCATGCCTGTTTCTTGCTGTCGTACTTATCGTTGCCACCGAACTTGTTATTTTCGTGGCCGTGATAATACGGTGCGTCAATTCGGACTTCGTCCATCAGCTCGGGTCTGCTGAGCTCACGCCGCACCGGCTCCGTGCCGTCCTTCGTGTCGCTGACAGTTCTCTTGTCGGAAACGCTGCCGGGGTCCGTGGTGAAAGCGTCTTCCGCTTTCTTTTCCGAATAGGTGCCCTTCATCGTGACCGTCGCGTGATCAATGCCGATCGTGCAGCCCGCGTCCGCCACCAAAGAAAGGCCGAACGAAGCGTCGCCCTTGAAGTACTCCGTGCGCACGGGAATGGTGACCGTGAGCGTCGGAATGCCGAACGGGAAGATGAGGGTCTGATCGACCTCGGAATAGTCCCTGCCCATGACCGCGTTGCCTTCGCCGGTGGTCTTTACGGTGCCGCCGACGACGGAATTGATCGCGCCGGTACGCTCGACCGTGATCACGACGCTTTCCTCGCCGGGCGTATGGACGTATTCGACCTGACTGAAGGAAAGCACACACTCCTCGGGTTCTTCGTCGTCGAGGATCGTGATCGCGCACGCGCTTGCCGCGCTGTTCGTGGTCGTGCCGCTCGGCGCGCCGAGCATCAGGTAGAACATCCTGTCGCCGTCGCTCTTATCGTTGTTCAGCGGGATGATCTCGATATACTTGGAGGTTTCGCCCGGCGCAAAGGTGATCTCGACGTATGCGCCGACAACGGCGTCGGTCAGGACGTTTGCGACCTTCTGCAGATCCTGGAACAGATCCGTGCTCGAGGTCAGCCGCTGCGAAATCGCGTCCTCGCCGGTAAACAGGTTCGACGCCCGCTGCACGGGATCGAGACCGTCATCCGGTTCGCCGATCGTCACGGTTTCGGATCCGTCGGTGACGACCACGTTGGGATCGGGCTCGATCGCCGGTTCCTCTGCGGGTTCCTCCGCATTTTCGCCGTACAGGTCCTCTACCGCTTCGGCATAGGGATTCTCATCGTCGTACTTTTCGCCAAGACCGCTCTGTTCCTCCAGGAACTCCAGCGCTTCATTGACACCCTCCTGATATGCTTCCAGCGCCTCGGGATCGTTCATGATCTCCTCGATCGCCGCTTCGTAATCCTCGAGCGGCATCTGGCCGTATTCGGAATCTTCCATCATCTCCGCCAGGGACATGTTGTAATCCGGGTTTACGACCTCCTCCGCAGTACCGCGCACACGGACGATATAGTCCTCGCCGTATTTCGCCGTCATATCGGAGATCCTGACAAGCGCCGTGGATTCGCTTTCCGCGTTTCCGCCGCGTCCGATGCGCAGCAGATAGATCGCGTCGGCGTTTTCTTCGATCTCCGCCGCCGGAGCGGTCAGATAGAAGACGTCGTGCATAAGGACGTCTTCCCCGAGCTCGATCTCGGGGATGAAAACATCCTGCCGCTCGTCCTTCACGGCATCCGCGATCGTGCTCATCGGCAGCAAGCCGATCAGCATCAAAAGCGCGAGCGCCGTGCTCAGGATTTTGATCCATCTGTTTGTCATGTGGGTTCCTCCTTGTATGTTTTCCTCTCTGTTTCTATGAATCAACCGAAACCGGTTTTTCCCTTTTTATTCCGCCATCTGCCGTTTCACCAGGTCGGCAAAGAAGCCGTTCTTTGCGATCAGCTCGTCGAAGCTTCCCTCCTCAACGATCCTTCCGCCGTCGATCGCGATGATCCGGTCGCAGTGCCTGACGGTGGAGATCCTGTGCGCGATCACGATGCGCGTGCAGCGCATCGCATCCAGCGCGTCGGATACTTTCTTCTGCGCAACGTTGTCCAGCGCCGACGTCGCCTCGTCGAACACCAGCACCTTCGGCTTCGCCGCGATCACCCGCGCGATCAGAATCCGCTGCTTCTGTCCGCCGGACAGCGTGCCGCGCCCCTCTGAAACGAACGTACGCATGCCCATCGGCATTTCGCGGATGTCGTCGGCGATGCCCGCCTTCTCCGCGGCGTCCCACGCTTCCTCCACGGAAAGCCCCGGCTTCATGGCTGCGATGTTGCTGTAGATATCGCCGGGAAACAGATCGTTGTTCTGCAGCACGGTCCCGATCATCTTATGAAGACAGGAAAGATTCAGATTGCGGAGATTTTTACCGTCGAAGAAAACAGCGCCGGTTTCCGGCTTCTCAAAACCGAGGATCAGCCGCATCAGCGTGGATTTGCCGCAGCCGCTCTTTCCGACAACCGCGACGTATTCTTTCGGATTGATCCTCAAAGACACGTTCTGAAAGACGTACGGAGCATCCTTGTCGTAGCGGAACGAAACGCGGTCGAGTTCGATCCTGCCAGTCAGCTTCGTTATGATCTCCTTGTCCTTCGTTTCCTCCGGAGCCGTTTTCAGGATCGGCTCCGCGATCTTCAGCAGCGGACGGATCTGATACGCCGTAAACGTGACGCCGAACGCGGCGGTCACCATGCTGACGATGGAACCGTACGCCGCGGAAAACGCAAAGAACGAGGGCGCGTCCACTTCGTGTTTGAGCGCGAGCCGGTAAACAAGAATCATGGAAAGGAGACCGATCCCCGAGGTTACGGCGCTGCTGATCTTGATCAGCAGCGGAGGACGGTAGACCAGTCCTGCCTTTTCCGAATACAGCTTCATCCATCGTGCGAACATCCGCTTTTCCGCGCCGACGAGCCGGATCTTCCGGACGCCGGTAATCAGGGAATAGCTGAAACCCGCCTCTTCTGCCTGGATCTCCATGCTCCGCTCATAAAATTTCCGTTCCATGCGGATCATGATCAGCGACAAGAGAAGCATCACCAGAACGTACGCGACCGCCGCCGGCAGCAGTGCGCGTGCCTGACGGTAGATCACGAAAAAGTACAGAAGAGACGTAATCAGCGTTAATCCCATCGTCGTCGTGACGTTCAGATACTGCTCCGCAAAACTTACGACGGCGTCCGCGCGCGTTTTCATCTCGCCCGCGCCGAAACGCTGAAAGAACCCGACGGGGAGCGACAGCAGACGTGTCATCACCGCAGTGCGTACTGCGGTGAGCGTTTTCTGCATCTGTCTCCCGGTGAGAAGCCCTTTCACGACGCTGAACAGATGCATGGAGACCAGAATACAAATCATGCAGACGGAAACCCCGATCAGCGGTTCGGCGCTTCCGGAGCCGGCCACAGGTCCCGTCAGCAGCTTGACGAGATACGGCAGGATCAGCCCGATCGCCAGGACGAGGAGCCGTGACGCGTTGAGCAGGAGCCGTTCGCCCAAGGGAACCGATTTCCGGATAAAGCGGATCAGTTCGATCGGCTCAATTTCCTTTTGCGGGAACGGACGGCAGAAGCTCAACGCCGCCGTTTCGAACCTCGCCGCGCTGCGTCGTGTGACCCGCAGCCGTTTTTTCGTCACCGGATCGTTGAAACTGTATCCGCCGAAGTGTCCGGGGATCAACGCGACGGGCGTCTGATTGTCCTTCGTGAACGCGAGGATCGGTCCGAATGCGTCGAGGTACCAGCTGTCTTTCAGCTCGACCTCGCGGTACATCATGCCGTACGCCTGCTGATAGTACTCCGTGAGATCGGAAATGCCGACGAAGCTCTCCGGTATGTCGAGCGGTCTCAATTCGAAAAACTGCAGGATCTCGTCGATCGCATTCTTCGCGACGTCCCGCTTGTCCTCGTTCCGGATGATCGGGCGTGACCCGAGAACGACGCCCGCGATCTCGTCGAAAGAATTCTCCAGAAGCCGCTGGTCCGTATTATTCCGTTCATTCAGTTGTTCCTTAAACAAGCTCATGACGGTGCCTCACGATTCGCTTGCGATCAGTTTTGCGTATGCGCCGTTCTTTTCCATGAGGGAACCGTGCGTGCCGTGTTCGACCGCCTTCCCGTGATCCAGAACGACAATTTCATCGCAGTCTCTCGCTACGGAGAGCCTGTGCGTGATAACGATGCAGGTAATGCCCCTGTTGCGTATGGCGCTGAAGACCTCGTATTCCGTCGCCGCGTCCAACGCGGACGTCGCCTCATCCAGAATCAGAACGGAGGGATCCATCGCAAGCGCCCGCGCGATCTCCAGCCGCTGACGCTGTCCGCCGGACAGATTCCGTCCGCCGCTGCGAAGCTTATGCTGATACCCGTTTACCATCTCGGAAACGTCCTTGTGAATCGCCGCGTCGCGCACCGCGCAGACAACCTCGAAATCCATGATCGAGCTGTCCCACATCCGGATATTGTTGCTCACCGTGCCTTCAAACAGCGACGGCTCCTGATCGATGACCGTGAGCGAGCTCGAAAGCGCCTCCCGCGGGTACGCGCTCCGCGGCTTGCCGTCGTACAGGATCTCGCCCGACCACGGCTGATACAGCCCCGCGACCATGCCTGCGATCGTGGATTTCCCGCAGCCGGACGGTCCGACCAGCGCGATCCATTGCCCGGGCTTCACGGAAAGCGAAAAGTTCTCGATGATCGGCGCGCTCGCTTTGGAGTAGCCGAACGTCACGTTTTTCAGTTCGATCCCTCCGCGGATCTTTCCGATCACGTCTTCTGCGCTTTCTCCCGCTTCCCGGAACGTCTCGTCGTCCCGATACTGCATGACGTCCTCTACGCGTTCCATCTGCGCCCGCATCTCCTGCATCGTCTGACCGGCTTTCACAAACGACATCGCCGGCGACAGGAACGAGCTCATAAAGCCCTGAAACATCAGTACCGCACCGAGCGTGAACTCACCGCGGATCGTCAGATAAACGCCGATCGCCAGAACTGCATAGTTTGCGAGCGTGACCAGGAACGTCGGAAGCTGACCGAGGTACTGCTCGACCTTTTTCTCTTTTACTGTCTGCAGATTGACAAGCGCCTGATAACCAGCCCAGCGGCGGAAAAAGTTGCTTTCGGCGCCGTTTGCCTTAATGGATTCGATCAAGTCGATGCCGGCAAGCGCAGTCTCCCGCAGGCGTACGCGCGTGATATTGATCCGCCGCCGCGAAACGCTTCCGGACAGGAAGACGTTCGCCGTAAGGACCGCAATTCCGAACAGGGAAAGGATAACGCTTCTGCGCAGCATCAGGACGAGATACAGCCCGACCGCCACCGTGTTCATCGCCAGCGGCGCGAGCGAATTCACGAACACGCCCGCAATGGAAGCGTTCATCGCCTCGCGGGCCTGAATGTCGCCCGGACGGCGCTGCACGAAAAAGTCCATCGGCATCCTGAGCACTTTCCACATATAGGATGTGCTGCCGATCGCCGCCATCTTGCCATTTATCCGAAGCGAATAGACCGCGCGCGCCCATTCCGCGGCGATCTGTACGATGCTGAGCACAAGCAGAACGACAAGGAACGGTTCCGCCCACTGCTCGTTCTGTTCCAGAAGCAGGTGGTCGACGAAAAAACGTGACGCGACAAAGTTTACGATATTGAATATGTAGAAGATCAGCATCACAGCGGCAATGAACGCGATCGCCCCGCCCATGCCGGACAGCCGCTTCTTTGCGAACGCGTAGATGCTCGCGGGCTTTCCGTCCCGCCGAAACCGTTCCGTCGGCTTCATGATCATCACGATGCCGGTGAAGGATTCGTCGAACTCCTTCTTCGTGACACGGACCGCTCCGCGCGCCGGATCGTTCAAATAGACGTATTTTCCCCGGAACCCTTTCAGCACGACGAAATGGTTCATATTCCAGTGGATGATGCACGGAAACCGTCCTTTTTCGCGAAGCTCTTCCGGCGACATCTTAAAGACCTTCACGTCAAGCCCGTACGACTTTGCCGCAAGATAGATCTTCTCCGCGTTGACGCCGTCCCGCGAGACGCTGCAGTCCGTACGCACCTGTTCGATCGGAACCCATTTTCCGTAATAGGCCATAATCATAGCCAGAGATGCAGCGCCGCACTCCAGCCATTCAAGCTGCATCATAACCGGGACTCTGGCAACGCCCTTTGTGAGCGTTTGTTTTCCGTTCCGTCTTACCATCGTCGTTTATCTGTCTCCGAGAATATACCGGATCAGTTTGATTTCGCCCGTTACGATCTTTCCCGGATATTGACCGTCCGGCAGCTCAACGTACGCAAGCCCGGTCTTGATGCCGAATTCGTCCTCTTCCGTTTTGCTGACATGATACTCTTCTCCGTCGATCCGCACGATCATTCCCGCTTCGACGTCGGACGGGATCAGCGTGACGATCCGCGCCTCGCCGTCCGAAACGACGATGTGCACGTCCTTCACGATCTCGATCGATCCGATCGCGCTCCACACGATACCGGCAGCCAGAAGCAGCGCCACAGCCGCAATGATGATCCACATCCGCGGCGACGTAACCCTGAGATAATCCGTAAGCTGCTCCGGTGAGGAAATCTTGTCCATCGCTTTTTTCCGGAATAATGTTTGATCGTTCTCCGCCATGTTTCTTCCTCGCTTTTTTCCGGGAATCCGGTTCGTCCGGACCCGTATGCCGGTTTCCGTTTGGTTCCGCCGCTGGGCGCGTTCTTCGCGCAAACATTCCAAACAGGACAGGATCCTGTCCTGTGATGCGTCTTATGCCCGTTTTGCCGTATCCGGATACGTGCTGTTGAATTATTATATATCCTAATTAAATATAATAACAGAAATACTGCCGGAAATCAATATAATGTCGTAATAAATCTCCCCGCCGGCGCGGGATGCGCCGCTGCCTGCCCACCCTGTATTATACTATCACCATGGATGAAGCATCCGGAAAACACAGCAACTTATCGGGATTTTCGGCACATTTGCTGCAGGATTGATCAGCTGTATGCCGCACTGCATAAAGAAGTTTTATGCAAAACGGTGAATTGCAAAGGACGGATTTGTGAGAAAAAGGAGGGCATTTTATAAGCACGGATCGTACAGAACCACATTCGGCAAAGATTCATTAGTTTAGAACAGAGACAGGGACAATCTGCCGGTGCATATTGTAATTGACCATGCATTTCGACAGCAGGCAATACTCCGCGTGTGCAGTAAAAGAAAACAAAAACACAGAGATGAGAATACCCCCGAAAACGCAGTGTTTTCGGGGGATGGCGTCCTCAGCGCGTTACGGCGCTGCTTTGGATTTGAAGGACAGGGAAGCAGCGCCGAGCAGTCGGCTTCGCCGTCTGTACAAACGCGCGGCGTTCTGCTTGGGAGTCCCGCTGTTGCTGCCGGGACATTTTAACAGTCCCTTTCGCTTTACACGAAAATTATTTGCCGGTGCTGTTTCCGAGCAGCAAAGCGTTCAGCGACTCGCTGAGAGAGTGATCCCAGCCTTCTGCCGTATCGCAGATCGAAACGAAGAGCTTATCATTGCCGCCGATCACATTGCTGAGCCTGTTGCCGAACATCTCGGGACCCTTATCCGCGTCGAGACCGTTCAGGATCTGCATATTGTAGGTGTATTCCTTGCCGTCCTTCTTTGCGTAGACAATATAGGCATAAACGGATTTTTCCGGATCGCCTTCACCCTCGAACGCGACAACACTGTTCGCGGTAAACGGCACAGCCTTGTTTGCTTCCTTGCCGTCGACCGTGACCTTAAAACCTTTGATTGAATCCGTCACGTGCAGGTCGAAGTAGATTTCGCCGTCCTTCACAAAGGACAGTTTGTCGACGAACTTCGTATCCTCCTGAACGGCGGCAGCGTTTCCGCTTCCGTTCGGATCAATAGGTTCTACGCGCGTTTCTTCGATCTTCGTGCATGCAAAGACCGCAAGGGACATCGCGATGACGAGTAACAATACAACCAGTTTCTTCATTTGTTCTTTCTCCTTCTGTTTACTGCTTTTATATTACTGCATCCTCAGCTCTTTGAGCCGCCGCGCACCTTTATCAGAATCTCCAGTACCCACTGGATGACGCGCAGGACTTCAAGAATGAAGTCGCAGATATACGAAATGATGTATGTGTCGAACACCTTCTTCATGACCGCCATTTCGGACTCGTTCGCGAGACCGTATTCGCGGATCATTTCAAGCGCAAGCTCGTTCGCCTTCTTTTCGACCGGGATGTTCAGCATCGTCACGATGAAGCCGGCAATCAGCAGCAGACCGCCGAGCGCCATGCCGATCATTGTAAACACGCCGCTCGTTTTCATCAGGAACAGATCGATCACAACGCTGAGCAGGATCACCGGGAGGAACAGGAACGGTCCGAAAATACCGATCACAGACAGGCGGTTGCGCAGAAGCGTTGCTCTGTCGCCCTGTTCGCACAGCTTTGCAAGACCCGCCTTCTGCACGGCGAGCGCCGTTGCAGTAACGGACTTCTTGTCGTCAATCTTGAAGAGAATGCTGCGCAGATAGATCGTCTTGGTAAAGACGTTGTAATAATTTCCGAACAGCACGCCGCGGATGACGCCCGCCTTCTTGACCTTGATGTGCGTGAGCCCGTCCCTGTCAAGCACGAACCGCGCTGCTTCCGCGCCGGTCATGTGAGAAGAGATCGGCATCTTGTTTGCTTTCCAGTAGCGAACCGCGATGAGAATCTTCATTGCGAGAGCAACGATCGCCATGATAACGACGAGCAACGATACGACCAAATACGCGATCGAAAGCGCGTCGTGATTCATTACGCCTTCCAAAATTTCCCTTCCGACTTCTTCCATAGTTTTCTCTCTTCACTTCGATCAATTTAATCAGTTTTATAATATAGCACATATACACCTGAATTACAAGGAATGCGGACACTTTTCTTTTGCGAAAAAAGCTGATACAATAGCGGTATCATCAGAGCGGAGGGCTTGCATGGCGCAGGTTCGCATCGCAGGCATACAGTTTTTGCAGAGAGAAACAAAATCGCAGACGTACGAACATATACGGGAA
>CADAPG010000018.1 GCA_902789675.1 uncultured Eubacteriales bacterium | reverse complement strand
GAGCCGCGCGCGTCCGTCACCGGCGACACGGTCTTTACCGAGGGCATGACGATCACGGTCGAGCCCGGCATCTACATCGAAGATAAGTTCGGCGTCCGCATCGAGGATTGCTGCGTGGTCACCAAGGACGGCAAGCTGAACTTTGCGCATGCAACCAAAGAGCTGCAGCACATTTAACAATACAAGGAATCAAATTGGGAGGACATACTTATGATTATGGCAGGCGATTTCCGCAAGGGCGTGACGGTTGAGATCGACGGCGTCGTTTGGTCGATTTCCGACTTTCAGCATGTAAAACCGGGCAAGGGCGCGGCATTTGTGCGCACCAGGCTCAAGAACGTTATGACCGGCGCAGTGCTGGAGCGTACCTTCAGCCCGACGGATAAGTACCCGCTGGCACACATCGAAACCAAGGACATGGAATATCTGTATTCCGACGGCGAGCTCTACTACTTCATGGACATCGAGACCTATGAGCAGATCCCGCTGAACTTCGAGCAGGTCGAGGACGCGATCGACTTCATCAAGGAGAACGATCAGGTCAAGATGCGCTTCTACAAGGGCAGCGCGTTCTCCGTCGAAGCGCCGAACTTCGTCGAGCTCAAGGTCACGCAGACCGAGCCCGGCTTCAAGGGCGACACCGCGACCGGCACGACCAAGCCCGCGGTCGTTGAGACCGGCTACCACATTGCGGTCCCGCTGTTCGTCAACGAAGGCGACATCATCCGCATCGACACGAGAACCGGCGAATACATGTCCCGCGTATAACGCTGAATACACATTACAATCATTCGGAGGTGCAGCATGAGCAGAATTTCTGAGAAGGTCGCATATCTGGACGGTCTGATGGAAGGCCTCAACATCCAAGAGGACAAATACGCCAAGATCTTTACGGCGATCGTCGACGCGCTCGATCTGATCGCGGAGGAGATCTCCGATCACGAGGATACGCTTGCGGACCTCGACGACAGCGTGGAAGAAATCTTCGAGAATCTCGACGAGTACGACGATTTTCTGTACGGCGACGAGGACGAGGATGAGGAAGACGAGTTCGACGAGGACGATTTCTTTGAGATCGTCTGCCCGAACTGCGGCGAAACCATCTATTTCGATCAGGACATGCTCGACACGCCGGACGGTCTCATCTGCCCGAACTGCAACGAGCCGATCGAGCTGAACATCCCGGAAAAGGATCCGGAAGCATAATCCGAACGAAACGACAGGGGGAGGCAAATCGCTTCTCCCTGTTTTGTTTGTCTCATCGGATGAATAAATTTACAGTCTATTCATAATGTACGGCGTTCAAAACCGCGTGGAATGCTTTACAAAGTCGAATCGGCACGATAAAATATAAACGAGACGGAGCTTGTATATACGCGGTCGACCGCGGTACGGCCCGCCGGATTTCCCATGACCGAAACAGCAAGAAAAATCTGCAGAAGACTGCACGCATATCTTCGCATGAGCAACTACGCCGGAACGGTGCACGCCGTGTATCCGGACGCGGTTTATCTGGATACGTCGATCGGCATGCTTGCGATCCTCACAAACGCGCACTGCCTCGCGCCGTTCTCCGCCGTCGTGCCCTCGACCAAGGCGCTGACGCGTTACGAGATCGAGGAAGGACAGCAGGTGCTTTTGGGCAACGAGCGCATCGAGATCCCGGAAGCGGAATTTACCGTGGACCTTTCGCAGGCAACCGATTACGATCTGTCGCTCGATTCGATCCGTGCGGTCTTTCTGCCGAACGATTACGACATCCGGCTAAGACACATCCTTCGCGCGATCGAAACGAATGCGAAGGAGGACGATCTCGGTCCGATCGTGACCGACGCAAAGCCGAACGAATACTCCGAAACGCTGAAGCCGCTTTTGCCGCGGCTGCACGCCGCGTTCCGCGAACAGGACCCGGCGGAATGCCGCGAAGCCGCATCTGCGATCGCGGGCATCGGCGCGGGGCTGATCCCGTCCGCCGACCGCCTTCTGTGCGGATATATGGCAGGCTACGCAGCGCTTTCCGCCGCGCTCGGCAGGAGCTTCAACCGCGTGCTCGAGATGACACGCGAGCTTGCGGGCACGTCCGCAGCGCATACGACGGAGCTTTCCGGCGCGTTTCTGCTGCAGAGCGGGGAAGGGCTCGTTTCCGAGGACCTGTTCATCCTGCTGCGCAATACGCTGTCCGACGCCGCGTATTCCACGCTGATCGCGAGCGCGAACCGGATCGCCGCGCTGCCCTTGGGCGGCGGAGCGGACCTCCTCGTGGGCGTCTATCTTTCGCTTTCGATGCTCTATTCGGAAGCGCCTGTCAACTGAATTCATTATTACGGAACGGCAAATGCCGTTCTTTTCTTTTGCTTGCAAATCCCTTCGCAACCCGCTACAATAAAGATACAGAACATGAGGAGGACTGCTATGGAACCGATCGGCATCAAAGACTTTCTGAATTACAAATTCCTGTCAAACGTGAAATACGCTCCGGACGGCAAGCGCGCCGCGTTTGTCGTGTCCAACTGCAACGAGGAGGAAAACAGCTACGAAAGCCGCCTTTGGCTCTATGACGGCGCTTTCCGGCAGCTGACCGATCTCGGCAAGGAGAGCCGGTATTTCTGGGAGGACACGGATACGATCCTGTTTCCCGCCGTGCGCTCTGCAGACGAAAAGAAACGCGCCGAAAAGAAGGAGCAGTTCACTGCCTATTATCGCCTGCGCCTGTCCGGCGGCGAAGCGCTGCATGCGTTTACGCTGCCGTTTACGGCGACGTGGATCAAAAAGCTTCCGAACGGCGCCTATGCCGTGCTCGGCGATATCGACGCAAACGCGCCGGATTACTATTGCATGAGCAAAGAGGACCGCGAGAAGGTCGAGAAGGGCTACGCCGACGATGCGGACTATGAGGTCTTCGACGAGCTGCCGTACCGGTTCAACGGCGGCGGGATCATCAACAAGAACCGCACGGCGCTGTTCCTTGTGTCGGCGGACGCAAAGGAGATCAAACGCGTCACGGAACCGTTCTTCTCGGTCGACGCGATCGAAACGATCGGCGATACGGCGTATTTCCTCGGCGACACCTACACCGCGCGGCGCGATCTGACGCATTCGAAACTGTACGTGATGGATGGATGCACCGGCACGGTTCGTTTCCTGCGGGAGTACGCGGGTTATTATGTCGATCGCATCAAGGCGGTCGGCGAAACGCTCGTGATGACGGCGACGGAGGGGAAGGATATCGGCTTAAACGAGAACGTCGATTTCTATACCGTCGACCGCGAGACCGGTGAACTGACCATGTTGTACGAGAACACCGAGAGCCTATGGAACTCGGTGGGGAGCGACGTGCGGTACGGCGGCGGCGAGAGCATGATCGGCGCGAACGATCGCCTCTGGTACATCACCACGCGCTTTGAGAGCTCGCATTTGTACGCTTTGGACCTTGTTGGGAACAATGTTCCGATTGCGACGGAAATCGGCTCCATCGACGCTGTGGCGATCCATCCGGACAATGAAGAAGCGCTGTTTATTGCGCTGTACGAGGGCAGCTTACAGGAGCTTTACGCAAAGAACCTGAAGACAAGCGAACTCAAAAAGCTGTCGCATTTCAACGACGATGCGCTGAAGGACAAGTATGTCGCGAAGTGCGAGCCGGTCTCGGCGGAAAGCGAAGGCTGGAAGATCGACGGCTGGGTGCTCAAGCCCAAGGATTATGATCCGAGCAAGAAATATCCCGCGGTGTTCGACATTCACGGCGGACCGAAGACGGTCTATGGCACGGTGTTCTATCACGAAATGCAGCTTTGGGCAGGCATGGGCTACTTTGTGTTCTTCTGCAACCCGAAGGGCTCGGACGGCAGGGGAGACGCCTTTGCGGACATCATGGGACACTACGGCGAGACGGATTATAAGAACCTCATGGACTTTGCGGACGAGGTCCTGCGCCGCTATCCCGCGATCGATCCGAACCGTGTATGCGAAACGGGCGGCAGTTACGGCGGCTTTATGACGAACTGGATCATCGGGCATACGGACCGGTTCTGTGCCTGCGCGTCGCAACGCTCGATCTCGAACTGGCTGAGCTTCAACGGACTCTCGGACATCGGTTACTACTTCGTCGGCGATCAGAACAAGGCGGACTTCTATACCGACCACGCAAAGCTCTGGGAGCACAGCCCGCTGAAATACGCGAAGAACGTGAAAACGCCGACGCTGTTCATCCATTCGGACGAGGACTATCGCTGCCCGCTCGATCAGGGCTTGCAGATGTATGCCGCGCTGGTCGACCGCGGCATTCCTTCGCACATCTGCGTGTTCCACGGCGAAAACCACGAGCTGTCCCGCTCCGGCAAGCCGAAACATCGCATTCGCAGGCTCACCGAGATTACAAACTGGTTTGAAAAATACACGAAGGAATAAGCAAAACGACCGGGCGAATCGCCCGGTCGTTTTAGTTTTGAAAGGTTCAGGTTATCGTTTCTTATACAGCACGAGCTCGGGGTTTTTGCCCTCCGCTTCATAGGTGCAGACAAGAATGAAATCCATGTTGGCAAGCACACCGAAACACCGGTCGCCGCCGAATTCCGATTCGAGCTGGTTACCGAGGTAGGTTGTACCGTCGTTCAGAAACCTGACGCTGACGCCGCTCGGCAGCGAATAGGCGAGATTCACGTAGCTTCCGACAAGCGCGTTGAGCCGTTCCACCTTTGGCATGCCTTCGATATGCAGATCGTTGATCTCGCGGATGAGCTGCTTCTTGAACGCTTCAAACTGCCCATTGTCGCTCAACTCCTCGTAGTGCTTCCAGTAATCCAGCTGCGGCAGCATCTGTTTCAGATAGGCGCGTGCCTGATCTTCGGAAAAGGATTCGCTGACCATATGCGGGATACATACGTTGATCAGCTCGTCCATATTGCTGTACGTGTATGTGCCGTCTGCATAGCACCACTTGCAGTACGATTCATTCGGCGTGCCGTCCTTGTCCTTGCCGATGATTTTGTCCTCCAGCGGCATGCCGCAGCACTGGCAGATGAGCTTTTGCGGGGAGCCGAGCAGCGTGTTGATGGACACATCGAACAGCCTGGATAGCAGCTTCAGCGTTTCGGTATTCGGCACTGTTTCGCCGTTCTCCCAGCGCGACACCGCCTGTCGCGTTACAAAGACCTTTTCGGCAAGTTCATCCTGCGACAGACCGTTCCCGGTTCGAAGCGAATAAATGACATCCTTGGTTTCCATGGGGGCACCTCCCGTCCGTTTTCTGATTGCATTGTAATGCAAATCCGTGCGGCGCACAAGCAACCGGCTGTTGCGTTGGGATCAGCTCTCCAAAAGCTTGACGGAATCGGCGGAGTCGAGCTTTTCGACGTCCTTGAGCTTGCGGTTGATCGCACGGGTTCGCGTGCCGATCAGTTTGTCAAGCTCGTCGTTGACCTGACGAAGCTTGTCCTGGGATTTTTCGAGAATGGTGCCGAATGATTCGAATTCGGTCTTGACCGCGCCCAATATCTGCCAGACCTCGCCGGAACGCTTTTGGATCGCAAGCGTGCGGAATCCCATCTGCAGGGAGTTCAGAAACGCCGCCATCGTGGACGGACCGGTCACGTTGATGCGGTAGGTCCGCTGCAGCTCCTCAATGAAACCGCGGTTGACCGCCTCGGCGTAAAGCCCCTCGAACGGAAGGAAGAGAATGCCGAAATCGGTCGTGTGCGGCGGGTCGATGTACTTTTCGCGGATGTCCTTTGCCTCGGATTTCAGACGAATTTCCAGCATCTTTGCCGCTGCTGCGACGCGTTCTGCATCGCCGCTTTCGTAGGCGTCCTGCAGCTGCGCAAAGGTTTCGCCCGGAAACTTTGCATCGATCGGAAGATACACCGGCGTTTCGCCATCGCCGGGCAGTTTGATCGCAAACTCCACGTGATCTCTGGAACCGGGTTTGGTTGCAATGTCGACGTCGTACTGCTCGGGCGGAAGGATCTCGGAAAGAATGGCGCCGAGCTGCGCTTCGCCCAGGATGCCGCGCGTCTTGACGTTCGACAGGACTTTCTTGAGATCGGTGACGCCGGCGGCAACCGCCTGCATCTCGCCGAGTCCCTTATAGACCTGCTCGAGCTGTGTGGATACGACCTTGAACGATTCCGAGATGCGGCTTTCGAGCGTCTTTTCAAGCTTTTCATCGACGACCATCTGCATCTTTTCGAGCTTTTCGGCGTTCTCGGTCTGGATCGATGAGAGCCGACGTTCCATCGTCTGACGAATCGATTCAAGCTTCAGTTCGTTGTTCCGCTCAAGCGAGCTGATACGGTCTTCCTGTGATTTGCGGAGGCGCTCAAAGTCCAGCGCGTTGTTCTGTTCCATTGCGGAAAGGCGTTTGTCCTGCGATTCGGACGCGGTGCGCTGATTCTCGGAGATCGTTCTGCCGAACGCCTCAAGCGAGTTGCTGAGCTCCATGCGCAGCTCCGATGAGCCGTCTTTGCGGCTGCTCAGCAGCAGAACGATCAGGATCACGAGCATCACGACCAGTGTGACGCCGGAAAGGATCAAAGCGGCAAGTTCCATTTATATTCCTCCCAAAAGTACGAATCCCAGCACAAGAAGGGATTGCGCGATGATATAGGTCAGCATGACGTAGAAATTTCCGTGTTTTGTTTCTTTGCGGTATTGCTGTCCGGTCAGGATCGTGTCGCTGACCATAAAGAACAATCCGCCGACAAACGCGACAAGGTACGGAAGCTTCTGCGTCAACAGCAGCAGATAAAGCGCGGACAGTCCGGTCCACGAGAGCAGCAGCGCATAGAGAAAGCCGGGCTTTCTGAGCGATCTCGGCGCATAGGGGATCAGCTTTTTAAAAACAAACGTCATCCAGACGGCGCAGAGCGCAACCGGAATCAGCATCAGCACATGGAAGGAAGGATGCTCGGAAAGAAACGCGCCGATATAGAAGACGTGACCGAGCGCAAACGCGCAGATCCCGAGCAGCATGAAGAGCCGTCCGTTCTTGAACAGAAGAAAGACGTCGCCGAGCCAGCCGAACACAAGCGCCGCGACGACCAAAAGACGCGGCTCGCGCACGGAGAACACATACAGCGCGCACAAAAGCGGCATCAGCAGCGCTTTGGTGACGGTGCGAAGCTTCGGATACCTGCGGTAGCATGCGATCAAATGCAGCACCGCATCGCAGAAAAACAGCGCTGCGAATACGATTGTCCATACGGGATGCAGAAATACCACCTCCAAAATGATTATACCACGCTTTTCCCATCTTGCGAAGAGAAAAATTCTATGATATACTTTTTTCATAATCCGGGAATGCGGTTTTTCGCGCCCGAGTAATAAAGGAGGTATCTACATTCATGCAGTATTCCCGCGACGTGGAAGAAATGGTATGCGTCAAAAAAGGCGCGAAGCATGAACCCGCTCCGATCCCCGAGGAGGGCAAGTGGGTCAAGGCGAAGGAGATCAAGGACATCAGCGGTCTGACGCACGGCGTCGGCTGGTGCGCACCGCAGCAGGGCGCATGCAAGCTCACGCTCAACATCAAGGAAGGCGTCATCGAAGAAGCGCTCGTCGAAACGCTCGGCTGCTCCGGCATGACGCACTCTGCGGCAATGGCGGCGGAGATCCTGCCCGGCAAGACGATCCTCGAAGCGCTGAACAGCGACCTTGTGTGCGACGCGATCAACACCGCAATGCGCGAGCTGTTCCTGCAGATCGTTTACGGCAGAAGCCAGAGCGCATTCTCGGACGACGGTCTCACGATCGGCGCAGGGCTTGAGGACCTCGGCAAGGGACTTCGTTCGCAGATCGGCACGATGTACGGCACCAAGGCAAAGGGACCGAGATACCTCGAAATGGCAGAGGGCTATGTTCTGAAGATCGGTCTCGACGAAGAAGGCGAGATCATCGGCTACCAGTTCGTCAGCCTCGGCAAGATGATGGACGCAATCAAGAAGGGCATGGATCCCAAGGAAGCGTTCGAGAAGAACATCGGGACCTACGGCAGATTCGCAACCGCCGCAAAGGTCATCGACCCGCGTAAGGAATAACGGAGGTGCCGCATGATTACGTTTGAAGGTTTTGAAAGAAGAATCGACAAGATCACGAAGGTGCTGAACGAGTACGGCATCAAGGATCTTGAGGAAGCGAAAGCGATCTGCGACGCGCACGGCGTCGATCCGTACGGCATCGTCAAGGGCATTCAGCCGATCGCATTTGAAAACGCGGGATGGGCATACACCGTCGGCGCGGCGATTGCATACAAGAAGGGCGTCAAGGACGCGGCGGAAGCGGCGGAAGCGATCGGCATCGGTCTCCAGTCGTTCTGCATCCCGGGCTCCGTTGCGGATCAGCGCAAGGTGGGTCTCGGTCACGGTAACCTCGGCGCGATGCTCCTTCGCGAAGAGACGAGCTGCTTCGCGTTCCTGGCGGGTCACGAATCCTTCGCGGCCGCGGAAGGCGCGATCGGCATTGCGCGTACCGCGAACAAGGTCCGCACAAAGCCCCTGCAGGTCATCCTGAACGGTCTCGGCAAGGACGCGGCATACATCATTTCCCGCATCAACGGCTTCACCTATGTGGAAACGGAGTATGATTACTACACCGGCGATCTGAAGATCGTTTACACCAAGCCGTTCAGTGACGGCGAACGCGCAAAGGTCCGCTGCTACGGCGCGGACGATGTCAACGAGGGCGTTGCGATCATGCGTCACGAGAACGTCGACGTTTCCATCACGGGCAACTCCACGAACCCGACGCGCTTCCAACATCCGGTCGCGGGCACCTATAAGAAATGGTGCGTCGAAAACGGCAAGAAATACTTCTCCGTGGCGTCCGGCGGCGGCACGGGCAGAACGCTCCATCCGGACAACATGGCGGCGGGTCCCGCATCCTACGGCATGACCGATACGATGGGCAGAATGCACAGCGACGCGCAGTTTGCGGGCTCCAGCTCCGTTCCGGCGCACGTCGAGATGATGGGTCTCATCGGCATGGGCAACAACCCGATGGTCGGCGCAACGGTCGCCGTCGCGGTTGCGATCGCGCAGAGCCTGTAAGAAACGATCGGAGGGCGGAAACGCCCTCCTTTTTTTATCATGGAGGAACATATGGAACAGCATCGGTTCGGTCCCGGTCCGCTGTTGGACGGACAGGGCAATCTTGCGGAACCCGGCTTTGCGACGGCGCTTCTGAAAACGTACGACCGCAAGGCGATCAAGGCAAGCAAGCTTCGCATCAAGGAATGGGACTATTATCTGATCACGAACGACCGGTGGGGCGTCGCGCTGACGATCGACGACAACGGCTATATGGGACTGCTCTCCGCGTCTGTGCTCGATTTCGAAGCCTGCACGGAAACGACCGTGTCGCCGATGTTCTGGCTGCCGTTGGGAAAGACCGGCTTTCCGGCAAGCTCGGCGGAAGGCGACGTTCAAAAGACGCTGAAGAACGCGTCCGGTTCGTTTGCGCATACCCCGGAGGGAAGACGGCTGCAGTTTCGGATCGACAGCTTCCGCGACGGAAAGCCGTTCGTGTGCGATATCCTGCTCTCGGATGCGCCGCAGGATTCCATGGTCATCGCAACGCCGTTTGAAAAGAAAGGACATTTCTATTACAACCAAAAGATCATCGGCATGCGCGCCGGCGGCTTCTTTGCGGTCGGCGACGAACGGACGGAGCTCGATCCGCAGGAAACCTTCGGCCTGCTCGACTGGGGCAGGGGCGTTTGGACCTACAGGAACACGTGGTACTGGAGCGCGGCGCAGGGCGCGGTCGACGGGCATGTGTTCGGCTTCAACCTCGGATACGGCTTCGGGAACACAAGCGCCGCAAGCGAAAACATGCTGTTTTACGACGGGATCGCGCACAAGCTCGGACGCGTCGATTTCGGTATTCCGAAAAAGCCGGACGGGACGGACGATCTGCTTTCTCCGTGGCATTTCACAGACGATGCGAATCGGCTCGATCTTCTCTTTACGCCGATCCTCGACCGCGCGTCGAAAACGGACGTGAAGATCATCTGTTCCGATCAGCATCAGGTGTTCGGCAGGTTCACCGGCAGGGTCGTGCTTGACGACGGTACGGAACTTGCGCTTTCGGAATTCCCCGGTTTTGCGGAAAAGGTCTTCAATAAATGGTGATACGCTTTGGAATGCACCGCCGATCCTCCTCTTCACATAGAATGAAGGGGAGGATTTTTATATGAAAGCATCGGATTTTACGGAGTACTTGAAGGAACAGGTGCGCAACCACAGCATCTATGTCTGGGGTGCGCAGGGACAGAAAAAGCCGACGATCACGGAGGCGTGGATCCGGAAACGGGAGAAAACGAAGCGGAATGCCGATCGCGCGATCGCGCATTGGAAAAAGGAAGTCCGCGAGGGCTACGGCGACGTTCTGCGCGCATTCGACTGTTCGGGGCTCGGGACGTTTTTCTTCCTGAAGCACAATCTGATCGACCATGACGTGAACGCGGACGGACTCAGAAAGCTATGCCGCGAGATCGAACGCAGCGAGCTGCGCGAGGGCGATATGACGTTCCGGATGAGCGGCGGACGCGCGGTGCACGTCGGTTATGCGATCGACCGCGACCGTGTGATCGAGGCGAAGGGCAGGGACGTGGGCGTTGTGGAGAGCAAGGTATCCGGATGGGACCGGTTCGGGCGACCGCCGTTTTTCGGATCGCGCGAGCTCAGATTGACGCATCCCTATATGCGAGGCGAGGACGTCAGACGGCTGCAGATCGCGCTGCGGGATCAGGGGTTCGATCCGGGACAGACGGACGGTATTTTCGGTAAAAAAACGGAACGCGCCGTAAAGCGGTTCCAGAAATCATGCGGATTGAAGGCGGACGGGATCGCCGGGAAGAATACGTTCTTCGCGCTCGGACTTCCGTTTTAGGATCCGCAGCCGCCGCAGCGGAGCAGCCGGAAGAACCAGGATTCGTTCTTGTTCGGATCCGCGGTCGGGATCGGCATCCAAGAGGGCGAGGGATTTGCACTGGTGTCCGGCGATAACGCAGTGCTGCCGGGCGAGGGCAGGGAGGAAGGCGGCACGGTCTCGTCCGCAGGGATATAGACAGGCTCCTCCGTGGACTCGGGCGTCGGGGGGTAGGTGTATTCCTCGACGATCAGATCGCCGCGAAAAGCGACGCTGCCGTTGATCGTGACGGAAACGGCGCCTGCTTTCGTACCGACGGCGGCGCGGTAGGAATCGACGGAGTAAGCGAAGCTGTCCTCCGGGAGCGGGTCGTTCAGATACGTATCGGCGATCCAGCGGGGGAGCGTCAGTTCATCGGAGCGATCCCATTCGATCCGGTAAAGCGCTTCCGCGGCAAGCGTTTCCTTCGGATCGGGCGATACGGCATAGGTATCGGGTAGGCTGCCCTCTGTAAGATCGTCGACAGTCAGCGACACGGTATCGTGCTCGAAGGCATATTCGAACAGCTTGATCGCGTCGAAATAGCGCTGCGCAGAGTATTTGTCCTTCTTCCGACCTTTCACATTGTCAGGCGCGGCTTCGCCTTTGAGCAGAACGAGCAGATAGGTGGTGTCGTTCTTTTTCGCGGCGGCGACGAGACATTTGCCCGCAAGATGCGTATCGCCGGTTTTGATGCCGATCGCGTTCTCGTAAAGACACGAATACGGCTTATAGTCCTCCGCGGTCCTGTCGCGCAAAAGACGGTTGGAGTTCCGGAGAACGATCTTGCGGCCCTCCTCGGACCTGACGGTGCGCTGCGACGTGGAAACGATCTCGCGGAACGTATCGTTGCCCATGGCGTACGCAGCCAGCAGCGCGAGATCGCGCGCGGTCGTGTAATGATCGGAATGGTGAAGTCCGTGCGGATTCATGAAGTGCGAATGCTCCATGCCGAGGTCTTCCGCTTTCCGGTTCATCAGATCGGCAAAACCGTTGACGCTGCCGCCGATGTGCTCGGCGATCGCGATCGCGGCGTCGTTGCCGGAGGGGAGCATCAGACCGTACAGCAGATCGATCATCTTATAATGCTCGCCGGGTTCCAGACCCATTTTGGAATTGCGGTCGGAGAGGTTGCATGCGCGCTTGCTGACCGTAACGATCTCATCCGGATCCGATTCCTCAAGCGCGAGGATGCAGGTCATGATCTTGGTCGTACTGGCGGGGTACCGCTTCTTGTCGGCATTGCGCTCAAGACCGAGGATCGCCTGTGTGGGATCCTCGAGGTTGACCAAAAATACTGTGTCCTCCGCAAGCGACTTGAGGTCGAATCCTGTCGATTCGGATGTTTCGGCGATCCCGTGAAAGGGAAGGAGCAAAACGACCAAGAGCAAGCAGAGGACGGTATGTTTCATGTGGACTCCTTAGCGGCGCGTGTAATCTTGTCCTGCCTGCCTCGCGCGCTGTCTTGCGCGGCGGCGGGCGGCGGCGCGTCTGCGTTTTGCTTCGGCACGCAGATAGAGAATGAACAGAACGACGCAGATCAGAAGAAGCACAAAGACGATGATCATCACGATCGGGATCCATTGCATGTTCTTCGGAAGACCGCAGCTGCCTGTGCTTTCGCTGACAGGCGTTCCGTTGACGGGATCGACGGGGTTGACGGTCGGCGCGTTCGCATCGCCGATCAGACTGCCTTGCGGAGCCGTATTGTTGCCCGACGTTGCGGGGGCGATCTCCGTCTGCGCAGTGCCTTCCTTGACGCTGCGGGACGCAAGCAGGTTCACGCGGAGGAGCGTTTCGCCCATATACCTGTATTCGACGGTTCCGATGACCGCGCCTTCGCCGATCGGCGCATAGATGTTCGTGAAATTCGGTACGGCTTCAATGTTCAGATCGCTGATCTTTGCGTTCGGATCGGGCTGCATCACCGAGATCATCGTATCCATAGACAGGTTCGCATTGGCGGTCAATGTGCCGCCCTGCGAATCCTCGGCAGAGGCGTTGGTGATCTGAACGTCGAAGGAAATGGGCATGCCGTTTGCGGCAAGATCGGAGACGCTGTAGGACCTGACCATGTCGGCAAACGCATAGTCGAACATCGCCGCGGCGTCCTGGAACCGGCGGACATTGTATTTATCCTTCTGCGCGTCGGTCCAGCCGTCGTTATATTCGGGATCGCCGAGCGTACCGCCGTACAGTACGGCGATCAGCGTGACGCCGTTGCGCTCTGCCGCTGCGATCAGACACTTGCCCGCGGCGTTCGTATCGCCGGTCTTGACGCCGATCGCGTCCGGATACAGACAGGAGATCGGTTTCGTCATCGTCTCGGTTGCCGGCGCGTCGATCAGCATGCGGTTTGAGTTGATCAGAGTGATCGCGCGCGGACCGCTCTCCGTCGTATACGATGCGGCGCCGACGATGCTGCGAAATTCAGTGCTCTTGGGGCTTTTATTCAGCGCATAGGCGGTCAGGACTGCCATATCGCGGACGGTCGTGTAATGGTTATCGTTCTGCTTGCCGTGCACCGTGACAAAATGCGAATGATCCATGCCGATCTCTTTCGCTTTCTGATTCATCAAGTCGGCATAGGCGTCCGTACTGCCGGCGATATGTTCCGCGATCGCGATCGCCGCGTCGTTGCCGGACGGCAGCATCATGCCGTAAAGAAGATCTTTGAGCGAATACTGATCGCCTTCCTGCAGCCCCATCAGAGAATTGCCGCGTCCGAAGTTGACAGCCTTTGCGGATACGGTGACCATGTCGCTGAGGTTGCCTCTTTCAAGCGCGACAATACAGGTCAGAATCTTGGTCGTGCTTGCCGGAAAGACCTGCCTGTCCGCGTCCTGCTCGATTCCGCGGTAGGATGTTTCGGGCGTTTCGGCGTTGACAAGGATAAAATACGGCTCATAGATCGAACTCTTGGAAAAAGAATCCGCGCCTGCTTCGGCAAACGGGATGAATGAAAAGGAACCGAAGAACAAAAGCGCGGCAAAAACAAGGGACAGTATTCTTTTCATAACTATAATAAACCTTTCGGAGACATTCGTTTCTGTATAACAGTTTACTGACAATGCTTATGCTTGTCAATGCATAAAACTGTTGAAAAATTGTGAATAATACGGTTTAAAACTTTGTTCAAAAAAGCAGCTCCGCGTTGAGCGCTTCATCGGTAAGCGTCAGAAGCGCCATGCTCGGACCCTTTCCGCCGCGCGGACGCGAAAGACTTCCGGGATTCACCATCAGAACGCCCTCATATGTTTCGATCGATGCCACATGGGAATGTCCGAACAGCACGGCGTCGCAGTTCTCCTGCCTGGCGGCATAGAACAGATGCTGACGACCGAAGACGGTATGCCCGTGCAGAAGCAGGATCCGCTTACCGTGCCAGTCCACCACGTACTGTACGGGAGAGGCGGAGAAGGGATCGCAGTTTCCGCAGACGGAAACAAACCCGCAGTTCAGGATCCGCGCAAGGTCCGGCGCGTCCTCGGCATGGTCGCCGAGATGATACAGCGCGTCGACGCCTTTGAGCCGCGGAAGAAACAGCCGGATGTTTTCAATGGAACCGTGCGTGTCAGATATGACTGCGATTTTCGACATCGAGCGCCTCCCTGAGCAGATTCAGTGCGCGCCGCCTGTGGCTGACCGCGTTCTTTTCCTCGGCGGACAGCTCCGCAAAGCTCTTTCCGAACGGCGCATAGTAGAAGAAAGGATCGTAACCGAATCCGTTCTCTCCGCGTGCCGCGTGAAGGATTGTGCCCTCGACCTCGCCCTGCACGGCGATCGGATCCATGCCGGTCCGCGCGAGCGCAACGCAGCAGCAGAACCGTGCGGTGCGCTTATCGTCGGGAACATCCCTGAGAAGCGCGATCAGCTTCGCGTTGTTTGCGGCATCGTTGTGCCCTTCGCCGGAAAACCGTGCGGAATAGACGCCCGGCGCGCCGTCCAGCGCGTCGACGCAGAGCCCGCTGTCGTCGGCAAGGACCGCATCGAACCGGTCGCCGGCGAACGCAAGCGTTTCGACGGCTTTCTTCAAGGCGTTCTCACGGAACGTCGTTCCGTTTTCTTCAACCTCAAGTTCGATCCCGGCTTCCCGCATGGTCATGATATCCGAAAAGCTGCCGCTTAAGATCTCGCGGATTTCCTGCGCCTTGTGCGCGTTGTTGGTTGCCAGTAAAAGCTTCATGATTCCTCCCCGACGCGGTACGGCGCGATCGCATCCTGCGAGGGCGTTGCGTACAGCGTATGCTGATGAAAATAGTTGACAAACCCCGGTCGTGCGCCGGAGGGCTTTTTGACATAACGGACATGCGTATAGTCAACGGGAACGTTCTCGGACGCCGACGCGCCGGAATGATACGCCGCGATCTTAGCGGCAAGGAACAGATCCTCGCGCGAAGGGTCGGCTGTGTTCAGGATCACATGCGAAGCCGGAACGCCTTTTGCGTGCAGCCAGATCGCGTTCGGATCGGACGTGCGGATCAGGCGCTCGTTCTGCAGATTGTTCTTGCCGACCAGGATATCGACGCCGCCGCTCGTGCGGTAATGCAGCGGGCGGCTGTGCGAAGCGGAGGGCTTTCGCTGTTCGGATTGCTCGCGGATATACCGTTCCCGGATCAGCTCGTCACGGATCTCGGAAAGCTCTTCACGCGTGCTGCACGCCGCGGTATTCAAAAGCTGACCTTTGAGATAGTCCAGTTCCGCGTTCAGCGCATCGGTCTGCTCGAGCGCATATGCGCGCGCCGCCTTGTTCTTGCGGTAGCGCTTGAAATATCGCTGCGCGTTGTCCGCCGCAGACATCTTCGGATCGAGCGGGATCTCGATCGGGACCGGGGGGAATTCGTAATAGTTCTGCACGGTGACGGAGGATTGCCCGCCCGGCGCATTCCGTGTCGACAGCAGCAGCTCGCCGTAAAGCCGATCGCGTTCGATCTGCTCCTCGCTGCCGATCGTTTTCATACATTCCGCAAGCTTCTTTTCCGTCCGCTTCACCGCATGCTCGAGCACGGTCCGAAGCGCGTTGTGCTGCTTCAAAAGGACCGTCTGCTCGTCCCGCTGACGGTAGAACAGATCCTGCGCCTCGTTGATGCTGCCGCAGGCAACGGACGCTGTATTCTTGGGACGGAAGGGGAGAACGCCGGCGTTCGGGATCACGGAAGGCTCGAACCGGTATTCGCGGATCGACTGAAACACGGCATGGATCTCTTCGCCCGTACGTTCGGGCGGCGTGCCGTCTTTGACGATCTGTTCGGCACAGAGCCGCGAAACGCCGTGGAACGCGTCGGTCAGCCAGCGGAACGACGTGCGTCCGTGCGCCAGCACGGCGATCTCGTCGACGGTCGCCGTAAAGGGATCGCGCTTTTCCGCTTCGGGCGGAGCTTCGTACGGCACGTTCGGCAGACAGATGCGCGCGGCGCTCTCACCGATGCCGAAATGCCGCAGACAGTCGATGATCCTGTCGGTTTCGTCCAGAAGGAAAAGATTGCCGTGGCGTCCCATCAGCTCGACGACGAGCCGCAGCTGCACCTCGTCCATGAATTCGTTGCGCCCGGAGAGGGAGAAGACCGCGATGCGGTTCAGCCCCTGCTGTTCGATCGAAACGATGCGGCAGCCGATCAGGTATTTCCGGAGCAGCATGCAGAACGCGGGCGCGGCTTCGGGATTCTCCAGATTCTTTGCGATCGTCTGGATGCGTCCGTTTTCCGCATGGATACAGAGCATCAGCTTCACGCGACCTGCGTTCGGCGCGTGAATGTGCAGAATGACGATATCTTTATTGGGCTGCTGCACTTTGTCGATCTTTCCGCCGACAAGGTTTTGAAGTTCCCGTATGCAAGCGTATAAGGTAAATCCGTCCGTAGCCATCTGTTTCTCCTTCAACCGTATTCTAAACGCATCGGAGCAATATTGCAAGCATAAAGAAAAGCGTCCGGGAAAACGGACGCTATGTCATGCGAATACCGGGGTTCAGTTGTTAGCTGCAAGTTTCTTTGCCAACTGTGCCTTTTTGCGATCAGCTGCGTTCTTGTGGATAACGCCCTTCGCGGCAGACTGGTCAACGGTCTTGACAGCCGCGAGGTAAGCCGTTTCGACAGCTTCCTTATCGCCGGACTTCAGCGCTTCATCAAAACGACGGACAGCAGTCTTCAGAGCGGACTTGTCCATGCGATTTCTGAGGTTTTCACCAACGGAAGTCTTCGCACGCTTCATAGCGGACTTGATGTTTGCCAAAGCATTTCACCCCCTGTAAGATTTGCCCGAACGGTCTCCCGATACGAACGCAGTACATTTTATCACAAAGAATCTCACAATGCAAGGATTATTTTTGCGTTTTTTCACCTTTTTTTGAAAGAGAATCGGAGAAAGCGTTTTTGCATAACATGGAAGCGTGAATGCTCGCCGAAGAGTTCACAACTTCGTTGCAATTCCCCGATTGACATTCCGGAGAGCGGTCACTATAATAGGGGACGATGGTTAGCACTCGAAAGGAATGAGTGCTAAAAGATTCACAGGAGGTATGAGTTATGTCATTGAAACCGTTATTCGATCGTGTTGTGATCAAGAACATCGAAACGGAAGAGGTCACCAAGGGTGGGATCCTTCTGACGAGCGCCGCAAAGGAAAAGCCGCAGATGGCGGAAGTGCTTGCAGTCGGTCCCGGCGCAAAGGACGTTGAAATGGTTCTGAAAGTGGGCGACAAGGTCGTCTATCAGAAATATGCCGGTACGGAAGTCAAGATCGACGGACAGGAAGTCATCGTTATCAAGCAGAACGATATTCTTGCGGTCGTTGAATAATAGGAGGAAACAGCTATGGCAAAGCAGTTGAAATACGGCGAGGACGCCAGAAAAGCACTGGAAAACGGTCTGAATCAGCTTGCGGACACCGTGAAGATCACGCTCGGACCGAAGGGCAGAAACGTGGTTCTCGAAAAGAAATTCGGTGCGCCGCTCATCACGAACGACGGCGTGACGATCGCGAAGGAGATCGAGCTCGAGGATCCGTTTGAAAACATGGGCGCACAGCTCGTGAAGGAAGTCGCAACCAAGACGAACGACGTCGCGGGCGACGGCACGACGACCGCAACGCTTCTGGCGCAGGCGATCGTTCGCGAGGGTCTCCGGAACGTCGCGGCGGGTGCAAACCCGATGGTGGTGCGCCGCGGCATCGAAGCGGCGGTCAACGAGGCGGTCGAAGGGCTTAAGGAACTCTCCGTTCCGGTCGGCAACAAGCATGCGATCGAACAGGTCGCAGCGATCTCCGCAAGCGATGAAACGGTCGGCAAGCTGATCGCGGACGCCATGGAGAAGGTCGGCAAGGACGGCGTCATCACGATCGAAGAGAGCAAGACCATGAAGACCGAACTGAACATCGTCGAAGGCATGCAGTTCGACCGCGGCTATTGCTCCGCATACATGGCGACCGACACCGACAAGATGGAAGCGGTGCTCGACAACCCGATGATCCTGATCACCGAAAAGAAGATCAGCAACATTCAGGAGATCCTGCCCGTGCTTGAGCAGATCGCGCAGGCAGGCAGAAAGCTCCTCATCATCGCGGAGGACGTCGAGGGCGAAGCGCTTGCAACGCTCGTCATCAACAAGCTGCGCGGCACGTTCACCTGCGTTGCGGTCAAAGCGCCGGGCTTCGGCGACAGACGCAAGGCGATGCTGCAGGATATCGCGATCCTGACCGGCGGTCAGGTGATCTCCGACGAGCTCGGCATGGATCTTAAGGAGACCACGCTCGACATGCTCGGCAGCGCAAAGCAGGTCAAGGTCGACAAGGAGAAGACCGTCATCGTCGAAGGCGCGGGCGATTCCGCAGAGATCGCGGCACGCGTGAAGTCCATTCGTGCGCAGATCGAGGAGACGACTTCCGATTACGATAAGGAAAAGCTGCAGGAGCGTCTTGCAAAGCTGGCGGGCGGCGTAGCCGTCATCGCGGTCGGCGCAGCCACCGAGGTCGAGATGAAGGATTCGAAGCTCCGTATGGAAGACGCGCTCAACGCGACCCGTGCGGCGGTCGAGGAAGGCATCGTTCCGGGCGGCGGCGTGGCGCTGCTGTCGGTTGCGGACCGTGTGAAGGCGCTTGCCGAGAAGGAAACGGGCGATAAGAAGACCGGCGTCCAGATCGTGCTGCGCGCGCTTGAAGAGCCGATCCGTCAGATCGCGAAGAACGCGGGCGTCGAGGGTTCCGTCATCATCGAGAATATCCGCCGTGAAGGCAAGATCGGCTACGGCTACGACGCGGCGACCGACACCTACGGCATGATGGACGAAAAGGGCATCGTCGATCCGACCAAGGTCACGCGTTCCGCACTGCAGAATGCGGCGTCCGTTGCGGCGATGGTGCTGACCACCGAAAGCATCGTTGCGGACATTCCGAAGCCCGAACCCGCAGCGCCCGACATGGGCGGCGCAGGCATGGGCGGCATGTATTGATTCATACCTGAACAGGGAGTCTTCGGACTCCCTTTTTTGCATCCCCGGAATCTTGCATTTTGCAGAAAACTGGGATATAATATTTTATAATATGAAACGGGTAATACAACTGCTGCGCAACGGAATACTGCTTCTGCTTTCAAGCCTGCTTCTGTGCGGGTTTGTTTCGGTTGCGGATGAAAAGACCGTTCCGAACGCTGCCGTTTTCGGAGATGCGGACGGGGACGGCGAACTGACCGTGCAGGACGCAAGCTGTATCACACGTCATCTCACCGGGTTCAAGCTGATGGACGCCGCCGGTTTATCGCGCGCGGATTACGACGGCGACGGCCTTGTTACCGAGCTCGACGCATCGTTGATCCTGAATTCGTTCGCAGCGCCGGAGTTTTCCGTTCCGGCGACAAAATCCGTTTCGATGCTGTTCACGTCCGATATGCGCGGCTTTGCGTGGGATCCCGCCGAAACCGAAGAAAACAGTGCGTGCACGGTGATGAACGTGGCGGCATGCGTTGCCGCGCTTCGCGAAAAGAATCCGAATCTGTATCTGATCGACGCGGGCGGGTCGCTGCTCGGCAGCTCGATTGCGGACGACTATGCGCAGAAGACGGACAAGATGTACGGACCGGTGACAGCGCTGTTTGTCAAGATGCAGTACGACGCCGTATTACTGGGCGACGAAGCGATGTCCTATCCCTCGCAGACCGTCCGGAAAGAGGTCAACGAACTGCTGCTGAAAAAGATCCCCGTCATCGGCGCGAATCTGCAGAAAGCGGATCCGACGGTTTTCGATCCTTCCGATGCGCTTTGGAACGACCTTGTGCCGTATGTGATTCTTGAATCGCCGCAGGGAGATGGAAAGGATCCGATGAAAATCGCCGTGATCGGCATGACGCAGCCGGATCTCTGCCCGTCCGATGACGAAGTGCTTCCCGCCGAACCGCTCATCGTCTATTCCAAACTGCGAAAAGCGCTGAAGGATAAGGTCGATTATACCGTTCTTGTTTACCACGGGAATATCGAATCGGACGCGCTCGGCGACGGCGTCTATTCGCTCCGGGATCTGCTGAAGAAAACAGACAGCATCGATCTCGTCGTCGCCGCGCACGGCGAAGGGGAGAGCGTCCGATCGGAACGAAACGCCTCCGGGGTCGAGATCCCGATCGTCTCGCTTCGCGGCGGAACGGAAACGCTGACCGCCGTATCCGTTTCCCTGCGCGAAAGAGGTCGCCCGGCAGTGCTTGTCGAGCAGATCGACACAAAGAACAGCGTGCCGGACGATACGATCCGCAAAGCCGTCAAGCCCTATGTCAGCGCATTTTCCGGATTGATGGACGGTGTGGTCTGCAATGTGGAAGGAAGAGTCGACGCGTTTGAACCGAATGCGCTCGGATCCACGGATTGCATGGAGATCACGCATGAGATGCAGATCTACGCGGCGCGAAAGTACATAGAGGAAAACGGACTGGATATGCCGCACGAGATCCTTTCCGTTGCCTATTCGTATCTACCGATGGAAGCCCGCAGAGAGGGACCGCTCCGGTATCGGGAACTGTTCGTGCTGAAACCGGAAACGCCGCAGTATACGCTGATGCTGATCCGCGGCAGCGAGCTTCGCGCATGGCTGTCCGCCTATTCCGGCTCGATCCTGACCGAGAAGACGGTCTATTCGCTGTACGGGCTCAGCTATCTTCTGAATACGCTGAATCCCGATACGCCGATCGGTTTTTTGGAGCACAGCTCCGGAAAAGACGTGGAAGACGACGAAGTGTTTACGCTGATCCTTGCGGAAAAGCCGGACGAGGAACTGCTGCTGCGTCCGTATCTCGATGAGGAATGGCTGTCGCTTGAGGACCGTGTGATCACGGGCGTTACGCTGCCGCAGCCGGTCGGCTTCGAACCGGTCAAGGACAATCCGGTCGTCAATGCGCTGGTTGCCTATCTCGAAAATGCTCAAACTCTGAAACTCAAACATCTTTACAAATGGGTGATCATCTAAACAAAGCCGCGTTTCGCGGCTTTTTGCATGGATGTCCCGATTCGGCGCATATACTGCACCATGAAACGATACGGCAAATTATTCCATCGCGTCGTCAGGGCGGCGGATCTTCCCATGGATCTGGATCCGCACCTGTTTTTTGTGCAGTGGCTCGGCGGGAACGAATGTATGATCGAGCAGCATCGCGGGATACTGAGCTTTGCGGCGACGCAGATCCGCTTTCTGACCGAGCAGGGGATACTGACGGCGGAAGGCGAGGATCTGGAACTGGAACAGATGACCGCATCCCGCGCAAAAGTCTGCGGAAAGATCCGTTCCGTTTCGCTTGAGGCAAAAAGTTGATGTGGCAATTTCTGAACGGGTATGTTATAATTCAAATTGAGGGAGCATACGCATCCCGTCTGCTCGGCAGACTTACGGCATCCGGCGTTCGCGTACGCAATGTTCGCAAGGTCGATGCAAAGACCGTCCGCCTGACGATTCCGGTCAAAGCGTTCTTTGCGATCCACAGACTCGGAACGGGGCTGCACCTTCGGATCCGCGTTCTTTCCCGCGTCGGGCTGCCGTTTCTGCTGCAAAGGCTCCGCCGTCGTCCGGTCCTTTGGATCGGGATCCCGCTGCTGTTCTGCGGGATGCTGATCCTGTCTTCGAGAGTCTGGATCATCCGGATCGACGAAACGAAGCGCGTCGACCGGGAGGAGATCCTTTCGCTGCTCGAGGAACGCGGGATCCGACCCGGTTTTCGCCCGGAGGGACCGATCCTGATCACGGCGGCGAACGATCTTTCGGCGCAAATCAAAGACGCCGCATGGATCGGGCTGGACCGCGAAGGCGTGATGCTGAAGGTCAACGTGGTCGAAGCGATCCCCGAAACGTCGAAGAAGACGACGCAGGTCCCGTCCGACGTGATCGCACAAAAGGACGGCGTCGTGACCTCGGTTCAGGTGATGCGCGGGCAGGCGCGGGTAAAGATCGGCGATGCCGTAAAGGCGGGGGACGTACTGATCTCCGGAACGGTGTTTTATAAGGAAAAAGGCTACGGGACCAATGCGGACGGAACGGTAAAGGCGTCCGTCTGTTATCGAAGCGAAGTCGAGCTGACCGATACTGTTACGGAATCCTATGAGACCGATGCAATCGAAACCGTTCGCGTGATCCGGATCGGACCGTGGGAGATCCTGCGTGCAAAGCCGACGTTCGAACACTATCGGCTTACAGACGGGAAGTCGCGGGCGATCGGCGAACTGCTGCCGGTCCTGATGGACACATACACGGCGCGGGAGATCGGATTCCGGGAGCGTGCGCTTTCCGAGGAGGAAGCGGAACAGAACGCGCTGATGCTCGCGCGGGAACAGGCTTTGGAACAGGTGCCGCGCGACGCGGCGGTGATCAACATATACGGTACGGTACGGACGAAACACGGAAAACGGTTTGCGGTCGTGACCGTAACCGCGGAAGAAACGATAGGAAGAACGGAGGAAGACCCGCATGACGGATGAAATGGGCAAGTCGGTTGCCCGGATCGAACTGGAGTCGATGGACGATTCCATCGGTCTGTTCGGTGTGTTTGACGAAAACCTGAACGTGTTTGAGGAGGAAATCGGAGTTCGGATCCGGATTCGCTCGGACGGGATCGCGATCGAGGGCGACGAGGAACAGGTCAATCTTTGCAGAACGGTCCTCGAAAAACTGCTGGACATGCAGCGGAAGGGCGAGCCGATCAACCGCGGACGCATCCGCTACGCGATCGATATCGCCAAGGACGGCAACGCCGAGCTGATCAAGGAGATCATGGGCGACGTCGTGGCGCTGACGAACCGCGGCAAGCAGATCAAGTGCAAGACGCTCGGGCAGAAGAAATACATTCAGGCGCTGAAAACGCACGAGCTTGTGTTCGGCGTCGGTCCCGCCGGCACCGGCAAAACATATCTTGCGGTTGCAATGGCGGTCGTTGCGTTCAAGAATAAAGAGGTCGAGCGCATCATCCTGACGCGTCCGGCGGTCGAAGCGGGCGAAAAGCTGGGCTTTTTGCCGGGCGATCTGCAGAACAAGGTCGATCCGTATCTCCGTCCGCTGTACGACGCGCTGCAGGAGTTTTTCGGGCTCGAAACCTATAAGCAGCTGATGGAGCGCGGCGCGATCGAAGTTGCGCCTCTCGCATACATGCGCGGCCGCACGCTGAACAACGCGTTCATCATCCTCGACGAGGCGCAGAACTGCTCGATCGAACAAATGAAGATGTTCCTGACGCGCTTCGGTGAGGGCAGCCGCATCGTCGTGACCGGCGACGTGACGCAGATCGACCTGCCGAAAGAGAAGATGAGCGGGCTTGTCCATGCGATCCGTGTGCTTGACGGCGTGGAGGGCATTTCTGTCGTGAAGCTGACGCACAAGGACGTCGTTCGTCACGAACTGGTGCAGCGCATCATTCAGGCGTACGAGCGTCACGAAAACGCAAGGAACAGGGAGCGCGGCAATGATTGACGTCTTTTCCGAAACGGTCGAAATCACCGATGCAGAGCGGACAGGCATTGCGCGGGCTGCACAGGCGGCGCTCGACGCCGAAGGACGCGACGGCGATCTGACGATCCTGATCGACACGCCGGAACGCATTCAAACGCTGAACCGCGAGTTCCGGCACGTCGACGCGGTGACGGACGTTCTGACCTTTCCCGCGTGGGAGGGGGAGGATCCGCTTTCGGCGGACGGCTATCTCGGCGACATCATGATCTGTTACGATCGCGCGGTCGAACAGGCGGAGACGTACGGACATTCGCTCCTGCGCGAGCTGTCGTTCCTTGCGGTGCACGGCGTGCTGCATCTTTTGGGCTATGATCACATGACGGAAGCGGACGAGCGTGTCATGCGCGAAAAACAAACGACGATTCTGGACGGAATAGGAGTGACAAGGTAATGGAACAGGAACAGAAAGAGATCCTGCTGAAGCTTGCGGCGGAAGCGCGCGATCATTCGTATTCGCCGTATTCGCATTACAGCGTCGGCGCCGCGCTGCTCACAAAGGACGGAAAGATCTATCAGGGCTGCAATATCGAAAACGCGTCGTTCACGCCGACGATCTGTGCTGAGCGAACCGCGTTTTTCAAGGCGATCTACGACGGCGTCCGCGCATTCTCCGCGATTGCGATCACCGGTTCGGGTGACCTTCCGGCATTTCCGTGCGGCGTCTGCCGTCAGGTGATGTCCGAGTTCTGCGACGGAGACTTTGAGATCGTCGTTTCGAATCGCGACGGAAGCGAGATTGTGACCGAAACGCTCGATCAGATGATGCCGCACCGGTTCGGACCGAAGGATCTGCTATGAACGCGACGGGGTATAAAAGCGGGTTCTTCAGCATCGTCGGCTGTCCGAACGTCGGAAAATCGACGCTGATCAACCGGTTGGTGGGACAGAAGATCGCGATCGTGACGGATCGCGCGCAGACCACGCGCAACCGCATCACGGGCATTCTCACGCGTAAGGATTATCAGATGATCTTCCTCGACACGCCCGGCATGACGAAGCCGCGGAACAAGCTCGGCGAGTTCATGCAGAAAACGGCTGAGGACGCGTCGAAGGACACCGAAGCGATCCTGCTTGTCGTCGACGCGCTGCAGGGCGTGCGCGAACGCGACGCGGAGGTCATGCGGATCGTGAAGGCACAGCGTTCGCCTGCGATCGTGCTGATCAACAAATGCGACGTCGCAAGCGCGCTCAAAATGCAGGAAGCGCGCGACGCGATCAAAGAAGCCGGATTCGACACCGTGCTTGCGATTTCCGCGCAGACCGGCGAAAACCTCGACAAGCTTGAAGAGCTTCTGAAAAACTATCTGACCGAGGGACCGCAATACTATCCCGAAGATATGGTGACCGATCAGCCGGAGCGCGTGATCTGCGCCGAAATGATCCGCGAAAAGACGCTGGAGCTTTTGCGCGAGGAGATCCCGCACGGAATCGGCGTCGGCATCGACAAGATGCAGATGCGTCCGGACGGGAAGTTGATGGACGTCTGGGCGACGATCTACTGCGAACGCGAAAGTCACAAGGGAATCATCATCGGCAGAGGCGGCAAGATGCTGAAGCGCATCGGCTCCGAAGCGCGCAAGGATATCGAATGGCTTCTGGACGTGCAGGTCAATCTGCAGCTCTGGATCAAGGTCAAGGAGGATTGGCGCAACCGGCAGCAGATGCTGAACGAGCTCGGCTACCGCGAAGACTGACGCTTCGATCTCCCAAATCAGATTCGGACATGAAATGAACGGCGGACGGGCATACTGTCCGTATGAAGAACAAACAGACAGAGGAATGGGAGCGCTTTCTGCGTTCCGGAAGCGTAAAGGATTATCTTGCCTATAAGGCGAAGCAAAGGGAATGCCGACAGAGCTCACACAAGCCATCGTAACGGGATATACCGACTACAAGGACAACGACCGCATGCTGACGCTGTTCTCGCCGCAGCGCGGACGGATCGACTGCAAGGCAAGGAACTGCCGCAAGCCGACCTCGCCGTTGCTTTCCTGCACGCAGCCGTTTGTCTTCGGCGAGTTCGAGCTGTTTATCAACAACGATCGCGTGACCGTGAACGCGTGCGACGTGCGAGAAACGTTCTATCCGCTGCGGGAGGACGTCGACCGATTCATGACGGCGTCGGTTTGCACGCAGCTTTGCAATACGGTCATCGAGCATGAGTCTGCGGACGAACAGCTGTTTTCACTGCTGTATCATATCCTGTCGTTTCTTGCGTATTCCGATTCCGATCCGAACGATCTAATGATCGCGTTTCTGCTGCATTATCTGGACCATGCGGGGTACCGTCCTTCGCTGACAGCGGGAAACGGATCGACAAGCTCGCGCTGGAAGCGATGCGGCGGATTCTGCTGCTTTCGCACGAAGACCTGAACCGCGTTGTTCTGAAGCCGGAACTCAGGGATGAGATCCTGCCGATGCTCCGGAATTCCTGCGCAAACATGCTCGGCGAGGGAGACAAGGGCGTCGCACTGCTCGACCAGATCAGATAAATCTATATATAATATTCAACGATGCAAGATTTTTCTTGCATCGTTTCATTTTTATGGTATAATAAATTGTTACTAATTGTTAGGAGGATACACATGTCTACAAAGTATGTCTACCTGTTCAGTGAAGGCAATGCGGAAATGCGCAACCTGTTGGGCGGCAAAGGCGCAAACCTTGCCGAAATGACCAACCTCGGTCTTCCGGTTCCGCAGGGCTTTACGATCACGACGGAAGCGTGCACGCAGTATTATGAGGACGGCCGCACGATCAATCCCGAGATCCAGGCACAGATCATGGAATACATCGAGAAGATGGAAAAGATCACCGGCAAGAAGTTCGGCGATCACGAAAACCCGCTTCTCGTTTCCGTTCGTTCCGGCGCACGCGCATCGATGCCCGGCATGATGGACACGATCCTGAACTGGGCATGGGACTGCTACCGCAGATTCATCCAGATGTTCTCCGACGTCGTTATGGAAGTCGGCAAGAAGTATTTCGAGATCCTGATCGACCGCATGAAGGAACAGAAGGGCGTCAAGCAGGACGTCGATCTGACCGCGGAAGACCTCAAGGAGCTCGCGAATCAGTTCAAGGCAGAGTACAAAGAGAAGATCGGTGAGGACTTCCCGTCCGATCCGAAGGTACAGCTGTTTGAGGCGATCAAGGCCGTTTTCCGTTCCTGGGACAACCCGCGCGCAAACGTCTATCGCCGCGACAACGACATCCCGTATTCCTGGGGCACCGCGGTCAACGTACAGTCGATGGCATTCGGCAACATGGGCGACGATTGCGGCACCGGCGTTGCGTTCACGCGTGACCCCGCAACCGGCGAAAAGGGTCTGTTCGGCGAATTCCTGACCAACGCGCAGGGCGAAGACGTCGTCGCAGGCGTCCGCACCCCGATGCACATCGCCGAGATGGAACAGAAGTTCCCCGAAGCGTTCGAGCAGTTTAACGAGGTCTGCAAGATCCTCGAAGGTCACTATCGCGACATGCAGGACATGGAGTTCACCGTCGAGCACGGCAAGCTGTACATGCTGCAGACCCGCAACGGCAAGCGTACCGCAAAGGCGGCGCTCAAGATCGCGTGCGATCTCGTTGACGAGGGTATGCGCACCGAGCAGGAAGCGGTTGCAATGATCGACCCGAGAAACCTCGACACGCTGCTCCACCCGCAGTTTGACGCAAATGCGATCAAGGCGGCAACGCCCGTCGCAAAGGCGCTCGCAGCGTCTCCCGGCGCGGCATGCGGCAAGATCGTCTTCACCGCAGAGGACGCAAAGGCATGGAAAGCACGCGGCGAGAAAGTCCTGCTGGTCCGTCTTGAGACCTCTCCCGAGGACATCGAAGGTATGAAGGCGTCCCAGGGCATCCTGACCGTTCGCGGCGGTATGACCTCCCACGCGGCGGTCGTCGCGCGCGGCATGGGCACCTGCTGCGTCTCCGGCTGCTCCGCGATCGCCATGGACGAGGAGAACAAGCGCTTCGTTCTCGCGGGCAAGGAATACCACGAGGGTGACTGGCTGTCCATCGACGGTTCCACCGGCTGCATCTATGACGGCATCATCCCGACCGTCGACGCAGAGATCGCAGGCGAGTTCGGCCGCATCATGGGCTGGGCGGACAAGTACAGAAGACTTTCCGTCCGCACCAATGCAGACACTCCGCGCGACGCGAAGAAGGCGCGCGAGCTCGGCGCAGAGGGCATCGGTCTCTGCCGCACGGAGCACATGTTCTTTGACGGCGACCGCATCGCGGCGATCCGTGAAATGATCTGCTCCGACACCGTGGAAGAACGCGAGAATGCGCTCAATAAACTGCTCCCCATGCAGCAGGGCGACTTTGAAGCGATCTACGAGGCGATGGAAGGCTATCCGGTCGTCATCCGCTTCCTGGATCCGCCGCTTCATGAGTTCGTTCCGACCGAGGAAGCCGACATCGAGCTGCTTGCAAAAACGCAGGGCAAGACCGTTGAGGAGATCAAGAACATCATCGCAGGTCTGCACGAGTTCAACCCGATGATGGGTCACCGCGGCTGCCGTCTGACTGTCACATTCCCGGAGATCGCAAAGATGCAGACCAAGGCTGTTATCCGCGCTGCGATCAACGTGCAGAAGAAGCATCCGGAATGGAAGATGGAGCCCGAGATCATGATCCCGCTCGTCGGCGATCCCAAGGAGTTCCGCTTTGTGCGCGACATCGTCGTCGCCGTTGCGGACGAGGAGATCAAGGCTTCCGGCGTCGCGCTCAAGTATGAGGTCGGCACCATGATCGAGATCCCGCGCGCGTGCCTCACCGCGGATGAGATCGCGAAGGACGCAGAGTTCTTCTGCTTCGGCACGAACGACCTGACCCAGATGACGTTCGGCTTCAGCCGTGACGACCGTCCGGACCTCGAGCTCGGTATCTGCGGCGAACACGGCGGCGATCCGACGTCCGTCGAATTCTGCCACGAGATCGGTCTCGACTATGTGTCCTGCTCGCCGTTCCGCGTACCGATTGCTCGTCTCGCCGCAGCACAGGCAGCAATCAAGGAAGCGAAGTAATCTGACCAAATGCGAAGGGACTGCATCCGATTCGATGCAGTCCCTTTTGATGTCTATTTGGAAAGACAGGGGAGCAGATCAATCTTTTGATTGCAGCCCCGCATAGCCGGTGCACCTTACGATTTCCTGACCGTCCTTCGAGAGCATGAAGTCGATCATCTTCTGTACATACGGATTCGGATCCTCCGTGCGTGTGGTAAGACACAGATCGACCGTAAGCGGATAGCTCCCGTTTTCGATGTTTTCCAGCGTCGGCGCAATGCCGTCGATCGATAAGAGTTTTACACCTTTTTCCTGACTGAGCTCCTCCACAAAATACCGGAAGGAGTAGCCGAATGCGCCGTCCTCGTTTGCATACTGCGCAACCTTATCGATGACGTCCAGCATACCGCCGATGATTTCATATGTGTCCGGCTCCATCAATGAGACGTCGCCCATAAAGTATTCCATCATCGCCTGCGAACCGGAATCCTTCGGCCGTTGAAAAGCTTTGATCTTCTGATCCCTTCCTCCGACCTCTTTCCAGTTTGTAATGTCGCCGTGATAGATCGCGCGGATCTGCTCGCTTGTGAGATTTTCGACGGGATTATCTTCCTCCACAAAGAAGACAAAGCCCTCGCGTCCGATCGGCGTTACGTTCAGCGCGATCCCTTTGGCTTCTGCCTCAGCGAATTGACTCTTTGACGGCCTTGCGCCGAAGAGCAGGTCGACCTCTTCGTCGATCAGTCTTCGAAAACCTAGAACTGTGTTTGTAAAGGTTACGACCCTGCCGTTTTTGCGATTTTCGTCCTGCGCGGCTTGCGATTCGATCACGTCGATATCGCGGTACACCGCCTTTGCAACGGCGGCATAGACCGGATAGCACGCTTCCGCGCCGTCCATAACCGGCATATCAGCCTCGTTCTCGATCATGAATTCCGGCTCATGGTCGAGCGTGACAAGCTTCGAATGCTCACTGTAGACCGTGTAATCGGTAAAGTCTGTCGTAGAGTATCCGTGCATATAGTTAAAGCCGTGTCCGGCATAGCGTACTTCCGGTCGGTTCAGATACTGTTTTATGCTGAACGCACCGCAGAGCAGGACCACAGCGGCGGTAATGAGATATGGTAGAAGCTTGCGATAAACCGGTTTACAAGCGCTTTCGGATCCACCGGATTTCATGCAGCATGACAAGATGATACACGTAACCACTGCCGCTGCATAGGTCGCAAAGATGCAAACAAAAGCGATATGCATGGTATCAAAAAGTTGCATTGCAAAAGATGGAATCAAAAACGGAAATGTCATGATCCGGAAAACGGAAAACAGGGGATCACGTGTTGAGCCGGTGGTGATATGCAGAATGATCCCCAAAGCAACAGAAAGCACAATCAGGATCATAGCATTGACTTTTGCAGCAAAGCGAAGATCAAGCTTTTTGCGCAGCACAATATACAGTACAATTGTAACAGCAGGGACGCAGATTGTTAGACCCCATCCGTTCAATAACCATTCAATGAGGAAGAATAACAACCAAGCGATTGTACCGGCAGCCGGAATGCCGACGTACATCAGTAAAACTTGCAGCCACTTTTTCATTTCCTTGCCTCCGAATAAAATGAACAAATTTATTGTAGCATGTACAGATAAAAAATCAAGAGAAGAGCGGGATATTAGTTGTGAACTCTTTAGCGTTGAATGGATGAGATCCGATTTCATGTGCTTGCAAAAGAGGTAAAGATGTGGTAAGGTATATTTATGGAAATATACGTTAAAGGACAACCGATCACATTTGTGGAACCGAATACGCCTGCAAAGCGTGCGGGCGTGCAGGTCGGCGACGTCCTGTTTCGCATCAACGATACGCCCGTCATCGACCTCATCGACTACGAAGCGCTGACCGCGCGGCGCGCGCTGAAGCTCGATCTCGAACGCAAGGGAGAGCCGTTTTCGATCGTGCTGCACAAGGATGAATACGAACCGTTGGGTCTGTGCTTTAAAACGACGCTGATGAGCCGCATGATGACGTGCCGGAACCATTGCGTGTTCTGCTTCATCGACCAGATGCCGAAAGGCGTCCGGAGCAGCCTGAACGTCAAGGACGACGACTGGCGGATGTCGTTTATCATGGGCAACTATGTGACGCTGACGAACGTGAGCGACGCGGAATTTGCCCGCATCATTGAACGCCGCGTCAGCCCGCTCTATGTGTCCGTGCACGCCACCGATCCGGAGATCCGCACAAGGATCATGCGCAATCCTTCGGCGGGACGCATCATGGAACGGCTGACCGCACTCCGTGACGCCGGGCTGCGGTTCAACGCGCAGATCGTGCTGTGCCGCGGGCTGAACGACGGCGACGTCCTTATGAAAACGCTTTCGGATCTGTCGTCGCTTGCGCCTGCATGCTCGTCCGTTGCGATCGTTCCGGTCGGCGTCACGAAATACCGCGAAGGGCTTCCTGCACTCGGAACCTTCGATGCGCAGCAAAGCGATGCGGTGATCCGCACGATCGAGACGCTGCAGCGGGAATACCTCGATCGCTTCGGCACAAGGCTGGTATTCCTTTCTGACGAGTGGTATCTGAATGCGAACCTACCGCTGCCGGAACCGGAAGCGTATGAGGAGTACGAACAGATCGAAAACGGCGTAGGACTGCTGCGCATGTTCGAGGAGGACTTCCGCTATGCGCTTGCAGAATGTGAAAAGCGAACGAAGCCGAAACGTGCTTCGATCGCGGGCGGCACGGCGGCATATCCGTTTTTTCGTGACATGTACCGCGCGCTGGAACCATACAGGATCGTAACCGACCTGCATCCGATTCCGAATCGCTGGTTCGGCGGAAACGTGCATGTGGCGGGGCTTGTGACGGGCAGCGACCTTCTGACCGAGCTTTCCGGAAAGGATCTTTCCGATCCGCTGCTGATCCCGAAGAATATGCTCCGGGAGACGGAGGACGTCTTCTTGGACGGCATGACGCTTTCGGAAGTTCAAACTGCGCTCGGCGTGTCGATCCGGACCTTTGCGGACGGAACGGAACTCATTTCCTGTTTGTTTGAGGAGTAAACTATGGCAAAACCTTTGGTAGCGATCGTCGGCAGACCGAACGTCGGCAAATCAACCTTATTCAATCGTCTGACGGGCAAGCGGATCTCCATCGTGGAGGATACGCCGGGCGTCACGCGCGACCGGATCTACGGCGACGCGGAGTGGCTGGACCATTCATTTACGCTGATCGATACGGGCGGCATCGAACCCGCGAGCGAGGACAAGATCGCGGTTCAGATGCGGCGGCAGGCGGAGCTTGCGATCGAGACGGCGGACGTCATCATCTTTCTGACGGACGGACGCGACGGCATGACCTCTGCGGACCGCGAGGTTGCCGCCATGCTGCGAAAGTGCAACAAGCCCGTTGTGCTTGCCGTCAACAAACTTGACGCGCCGAAATACCATGAAACGATCTACGAGTTCTATGAGCTCGGGCTCGGTGAACCGTTCATTCTGTCCGGCGGACAGGGTATCGGGTTGGGCGATCTTCTGGACGCGGTCTGCGCCAACTTCCCGCAGGCGGAGAAGACGGAGGAGGATCCGCGCATCCATATCGCGATCGTCGGCAAGCCGAACGTCGGCAAATCGAGCCTTACGAACGCACTTCTGGGCGAGGAACGCGTGATCGTTTCCGACGTACCGGGCACGACGCGCGACGCGATCGACACGCCGTTTGAGAAGAACGGGCGGCAGTATGTGCTGATCGATACCGCAGGCATCCGCAGAAAACGCGCGATCGAGGACGAGAGCATCGAACGGTACAGCGTAATCCGATCGCTCGCCGCGATCCGCCGCGCCGACGCCGTACTGTTCGTATGCGACGCGGAGCAGGGATTGTCCGAGCAGGACGTCAAGATCGCCGGATTCGTGCACGAGGAAGGAAAACCGTCCGTCGTGATCGTCAACAAATGGGATCTGATCGAAAAGGACACGCACACCATGGACAAGTTCAAAAAGGACATGGAGAACGATCTTGCGTTCATGAACTATGTGCCGTTCCTGTTCATCAGCGCAAAGACCGGACAGCGCGTCCAGAAGGTGCTTGAGAACGTTGAAGAAGTCTATGCGCAGAGCATTCGCCGCATCCCGACCGGCATGCTGAACGATGTGCTGAACGAGGCGGTCTCCATGGCGGAACCGCCCGCGCAGAACGGCAGACGGCTGAAGCTGTATTATGCGACGCAGGTCGCGATCCAGCCGCCGACGTTTGTGATCTTTGTCAACGAATCGACACTGATGCATTTTTCCTACGAACGCTATCTGGAAAACTATTTCCGCAAGACCTTCGGCTTTACGGGAACGCCGATCCGGATCCTGTTCCGCAATCGTGCAAGAGAGGAGTAACGCGTACTTATGATCGGAGAATGGAACGCGCTCGCGATCGCAGCCGTCGCAGTCGTCGGGTATCTGATCGGAAACATGCAGACGGCGCTGATCATCAGCCGTCTGAGATTCCGCGACGACGTGCGTCTCTATGGCAGCGGTAATGCGGGAACGACCAATATGATCCGCGTTTACGGGAAGAACTACGGGCTTCTGACGTTTCTCGGCGACGCAGGCAAATGCGTTGCCGGGTTCTTCATCGGGCGTCTGCTCGGCGGATGGATCGGGATCAACGCGACGGACCCCGCGGTTTCCGTTCTGCTCGGCGGATATATCGCAAGCGCCTGCGTTGTGCTGGGGCATTGCTATCCGGTGCTGTTCCAGTTCCGCGGCGGAAAAGGCGCGGCGTCCGCTTATGCGATGACATGGTGCCTTTGCTGGCAGGCGGCGCTTGTCTCGACGATCATCGCGATCGTGATCTTCCTGATCTGGAAGCGCGTATCGCTCGTTTCGATCCTGACCGCGATCTCCTATCTGATCGGCACGTATATCGTATGGGCGACGGGGAATGCGGACCGGTATCTGCTGTTCTTTGTCGCGCCGGTTGTTCTTCTGCTGCTGATCCGGCACAAGGACAATATCAAGCGGCTTCTGCGCGGCGAAGAGAAAGCGATTTCATCCGGCGACAAACACTAATCCTGCATCCTGCTTCTCAAATGAAGCAGGATCTTTTTTTCAAGGCGCGAGATCTGAACCTGCGACACACCCAAAAGACGTCCGACTTCGGACTGCGATTTTTCGTCGCGGTACCGAAGCCGCACGATCAGACGTTCCCGCGCCGACAGGGTTTCGAGCGCGGCATTCAGCGTCAGGCGCTTTACGGAGGCTTCCTCTTCGCTTTCCGTTCCGATCCGGTCAAACCGGTTTCCGCTGCCGTCCGGGAGCGTTTCATCCAACGAGGAGACGGGGGAGTCGCTTGCGATCGCGGCGGCGATCTCTTCGACCGTGACCTGAAGCCTTTGGGCAAGCGCTTCGACCGAAAGGCGCGGATCCTCCGTGACAGCCTGACGGATCCGAAGCGCCAAAGATTTCGCGCCGCGCGAAAACTTGATCAGTCCGTCGTCGCGCAAAAATCTTCGGATCTCACCGGCGATCAGCGGGACGGCATAGGTGGAAAAGCAGACGTTGTATTGTGTATCAAAACGCCGGATCGCCTTGAGAAGACCGATGGAACCGAGCTGACGAAGATCTTCCGGATCGAGCCCGCAGCCCTGATACCGCTTTGCAATGGCGGTCACAAGCGGCAGGTTTTCTTCGAGGAGCGTATTCTCTGCGGCGGCGTCGCCGTCCTGCGCGCGTTTCAGCAGGATAGCAAACGCGTCCCGGTCAGTCTGCATGACGGATGCGCTTTCGCATCGTAACGGTCGTTCCGTGCCCGAGCTCGGAACGTACGTCCACGCTGTCCATAAAGGCCTCCATCACCGAGAAGCCCATACCGGACCGTTCCAGTTCGGGTTTTGAGGTATAAAACGGTTTTCTGGCAAGATCGATATCGCCGATGCCGCAGCCTTCATCCCGGACGATCACGGTCAGCACGTCCTTTTCGGTCTCCATCTGCAGCGTTACGACGCGGTCGGTGTTCTGATCGTATCCGTGAATAATCGCGTTCGTTACGGCTTCCGACACCGCCGTGCGGATATCGGACAGCTCCTCGATTCCGGGATTCATCTGTGCGGCGAAGGAAACCGCGATGGCTCGTGCAAGCGCTTCGTTTCCCGACAGGGACAAGAATCGGACTTCCATTTCGTTATGCATATCGTGCCTCCTTACTGCCTTTCTACGATCGCGTATATCCCCGACATCTGAAACAGCCGGTCGACCGACGCATTCATTCCTTTTACGACCATTCGGCCGCCGCGCATCGAAATCTTCCGGAACCGTCCGAGGATCACGCCGATCCCGGCGCTGTCCATAAATGTCATTCCGGACAGATCGAGCACAAGCTCGTGGACGGTAACGTCGCGTAATAATGTGTCAAGCATGATGCGGGTCTGTTCGGCGCTGTGATGATCGAGCTCGCCGGAGAGCTGCACGGAAAGCCGAGAACCGCGCTTTTGCGCATTCAATTCCATAGTTCCACCTCCGTATTTGGTTCAGATATATATACACCGTTTGTGCTTTGCATCCTTTTAAGAAACGGGACAAGCCCTGGTGAATACGGACTTGTTTTGTCGAATAGGATTGTACATGAAGATTTTACGGACCGTTCTATGCGCAGCCATGATCTGCTTTCTGCTCTTTACGCCTGCGAAGCTCGTACAGGGCGCGCAGAAATCGTACGTCGATCCGCGTTTTGAAAGAGATCCGGATCGGTACACGGGGTCGATCGTGCTGTACCATATCGTGCGTCATCGTCCGTATGCCGGCAGCCTGACGCAATGGCTGAAGCGCAGGGCGGAAGCATATGAAAAGAAGCACAAAGGTACATACATCGAGATCGAGGGAATGGACGAAAAGACGTTTGCGGAGCGGCTGGAAGGCGGCAGACGTCCCGACGCGTATTCGTTTTTCTCCGGAAGCCTGTATGCGGATCGTCTGCAAAGTGTTCCGGACCTTTCCATCCCGCTGCGCGATGGTTTGTTTCAAGATGATCGCTGCGTGCCGTACTGCTTTTCCGGCTATTGTAAACTACTGAAGCATCCGGACGGCACGGGGGAGAAAAGATATTATGCGGACGAGATCCTTGCCGCGCGATTGAGCGCGGGCGAGAATACGGCAAGCGAGGAGAAAGCGGATGTCCTGTTTCTGGATCTGCGGCGGGCGGGGGATCTGATCCGGTATAAGGATGGATTTGCGCTTTCAACGATAGAGCCGATCGACAGCTTTACGGACGCCGTGTGCTGGATCGGCGTTGATCGGGAAACGGATGCGGCAAAAACTGCCGTGATCCTGGATTTCACGGCGTTTCTGCTGACGCAGGAATCGCAGCAGACCTTGGATGCGCTCGGCTTGTTTTCCGTCCGTTCGGACGTTCGACAAACGCCGCCCGATCCGATCCTGAAACCGATCTATAAAGCATACCAAAAGATTGAAACGGTCGATCCGTTTTTATGGCAACAGAACTATGACGCGCTGTGCGACGATGCGGCGCGGTCAAGAAAGGGCGATGCGGAAGCGCACACGATGTTCACAAATCGTTTGCGGGAATGTTGCAGATAGGTGTTGTGCCTTCGCGTGTGATTTGTTATAATAAAAATATGAATCAAAATAGGGGAAATATGGAGATGCCGGAATCATTCCGGTTTGAAACGAATATTCCGCTTGCCGAGCTGACGAGCTTCCGCGTCGGCGGTCCGGCACGCTTTGTGCTGCGTCCGCAGTCGTATGAAGAGATCCGACAGGCGATCGAATATGCGGCGTCCGTTGAAATGCCGGTCACGCTGCTCGGGAAGGGGACCAACATCCTTGCGGCCGACAGCGGATTCGACGGACTTGTGATCCGGTTCGATACGCCGCTGCATGAACCGGTATTCGACGGAACCAAGGTGATTGCCTGCTGCGGCACCTCGCTGACGCAGCTCTCGCGCGAGACGGTAAAACGCGGACTTTCCGGCATGGAACGCCTTTGCGGCATCCCCGGCACGGTCGGCGGCGCGTGCGCGATGAACGCCGGCGCATACGGCGGCGAGATCAAACAGATCCTGAAACGGATCCGCGTTCTGAGAAACGGACGCGACGAATGGATTGACGTGAAAGACGAGGATCTCGGATACCGCAGAAGCGCGTTTACATTCCCCGGCACGGTCGCGCTCGAAGCGGAATTCGAACTTGCGCAGGACGACGGAACTGCGACGGAAACGATGCAGTCGTGCATGGAAAAACGCCGCGCAAAACAGCCGCTGGAGCTGCCGTCCGCGGGCAGCACGTTCAAACGGCCGGAGGGATACTTTGCCGGAGCGCTGATCGAGCAGTGCGGGTTGAAGGGGTATTCCGTAGGCGGCGCGCAGGTCTCGCCGAAGCATGCCGGATTCATTGTGAATACGGGCGGCGCGACGGAGAACGATATTACAGCGCTGATCGAACATGTACGTGCTGTAGTAAAGGAACGAACAGGGGTCACACTGGAACCTGAGGTCAAACGAATCTGAAAGGACAAGCGCATGGATCTTCTGATTGTAACGGGCATGAGCGGCGCAGGCAAATCGCTTGCATTGAAATCGCTCGAGGATATGGGCTTTTACTGCGTGGACAACCTTCCTTCGCCGATGCTGACGGAGTTTATTTCGATGTGCAAGAACGCGAACCCGCCGATCCGCCATGCGGCGGTCACGATGGATTCGCGGGAGGGCCTGCTTTCGAGAAGCCCGGAAACCGTACTGAAAGAGATCAAAAAGATCGATGTGCCGCATACGATCCTGTTTCTGGACGCGCGCGACGATGTTCTGAAGCGCCGCTACAACGAAACCAGAAAGCGTCATCCGCTCGGTGTTTCCGGCGAGGCGGAATCGGGCGTCCGAACGGAACGCGGCTTTCTGTCCGTCATACGGGACGCGGCGGATTTTGTTCTGGACACCAGCGATATTCCCTCGCGCGAGCTTTCCTCGTGCCTGGAAAAGATCATACCGGAGATGGACCAGGATCAGATGACCGTCGTGCTTTCGAGCTTCGGTTATAAGCGCGGCGTGCCGGTTGACGCCGATATCGTGATCGATATGCGGTTCGTGGAGAATCCGTTCTACTATGAGGATATGCGATATCTGTCCGGCACGGATGAAAAAGTGCGTGATTTCGTTCTGAAACAGCCCTATGTGAAGGAACTCCTGGATCATCTGGAACAAAGCATCATCGATCTGCTTCCGCTGTTTGAAAAGCAGGACAAGCATATTCTTCGCATCTGCTTTGGATGTACGGGAGGCAGGCACCGTTCCGTAGCGGCTTCGGTGGATATGGCGGAGCGGCTTCGCAACCGCGGACAAGCCGTGCGAATCTATCACCGCGACATTAAACGCGAGCTTCAGGACATTGAGCTTCGCGCCGAAAAGAGGGAACTATGAGCTTTTCATCGGATTGCAAAGAGGAACTGATCCGCATACGCGTCAAAAACCCCGAACAGCGTCTCTGCATGCTGTCCGGATCGACCTTTACCGCGGGCGGAATCCGGATCTCGCTGAAGCCCTCACTGTTTTATCATACGGAGAATCCGAGCGCGGCAAAGCACGTCGCGTCGATCGCGCTGAGTCTGTACCGCACGGATGCGGTCGTTGAAGAAAAGATCGTCGAGCATCGGAAGAAACCGATCTATGAGGTCAAGCTGTCGGGCGAGGAGATCGACCGGCTGATGCAGGATACCGGCGCAATGGTACGGACGGAGCAGGGCATTCGTCTGATGAACGAGGTGCCTGCCGTTGTATTTCGGAATGAGGAAAATCAACGCGCGTTTCTCCGGGGATGCTTCCTCGGCGGCGGAAGCTGCGTCGACCCGAAACGCGGTTATCATCTGGAAATCGTGTTCCGTTCCGAATCCGTTGCAAACGCCGTTCACGACATCATGCGCGGATTCCGGCTTCACGCAAGGATCTCCGTGCGGAACGGAGACCGGTACCTTGTGTATCTCAAGGATGGAGACGACGTCAGCGGCATGCTTGCTCTGATCGGCGCGTCGTCTTCTGCGCTGGCGCTTGAGAACGTGCGTGTCGAGAAGGACATGCGAAACTATATCAATCGTACGAACAATTGCGAAACGGCAAATCTGGACAAGCAGGTCGTCGCGTCGATCCGTCAGCAGGCGGCGATCGCCGTGATCGACAGAACGATCGGGATCCGATCGCTGCCGGCAAGTCTGCAGCAGGCGGCGCAGCTTCGGCTTGCGCATCCGGACGCGACCGTTCAGGAGCTTGCGGATCTTGCCGAAATTCAGAAATCCGGCATGTATCATCGGCTTGACCGGCTGATGAAGCTCGCCGAGGGATTGGAGGAAGAATGAAGAATCAGTATACGGCATTCGCGCCTGTCTACGACAGGATGATGCATGACGTCGACCGCAATGCCTGGATCGATTATCTTGACGAATTTCTGCGCGATAACGGCGCGCACAGGATCATGGACTGCGCGTGCGGCACCGGCGCGGCGGCGATCCTGCTGTACAAGAAGGGTTATCATGTGACGGGCAACGACGTCTCGCCCGAAATGCTGATCGAAGCAAGAAACAACGCGTTCCGCGAGGGCGCGAAGGGCATCATATTTATCTGCGAGGATATGCGCAGGCTGAAGATCCACAAGCAGATCGACGCGCTGCTTTCCGTTTGCGACGGCGTGAACTATCTGACGTCGATGAAGGACGTCGAATCGTTCTTTGTGCATGCCGCGGGCTGTTTGAAGCCGGGAGGCATGCTGCTGTTCGACGTTTCGTCTTCATACAAGTTCCGCAAGGTGCTCGGCACAAACACCTTTACGGAGGAGACGGACGAGTACGCCTATATCTGGAAGAACAATTACGATGCGAAAACAAAGCTCTGCGAGATGGAGCTGACGTGCTTTGTGAAAAACGGCGCGCAGTACGATCGCTTTACGGAAAAGCATCTGCAGCGGGCGTACACGGTCGACGAGCTCACAAAAGCGTTGAAAAAAGCGGGCTTCATGAACGTTCATGCCTATGACGCCTTCACGAGAGATCCCGTCAGACGGGACAGCGAACGGATCCAGTTCGTTGCGATCAAGGGGTGATAAAAATGTCGAAGGATTGTATCATACACGGAATGCTGGCAGATCGCGCGCTGCGCTTTGCGGCGATCGACGGAACACAGCTTGTGCGGGACGCGCAGCAAACGCACGGACTTTCCCGCGTGGCGACCGCCGCGCTCGGACGGCAGCTTCTGATGACGTCCGTGATCGCGACGCTGTGCAAGAATGCGACGGATACGGTCACGACGGTGCTTGCTGGAAACGGTCCCTCCGGCAACCTGGTGTGCGTCGGACGCAGCGGCGGAGCGGTGAAGGGCTATGCGACGAATCCGGACGTTGAACTCCCGCTGCGAGCGGACGCAAAACTGGACGTGCGCGGATATGTCGGGACGTCCGGCAAGCTGACGCTGATCCGGGATCTCGGATTGAAGGAGCCGTACGTCGGCATGTGCAATCTGATTTCCGGCGAGATCGCAGAGGACTTCGCGCAGTATTTCACCGCAAGCGAACAGCAGCCGTCGATCGTCTATCTCGGCGTGCATGAGAACGCCGCGGACGGCTTTGTGACCGGTGCGGGCGGTCTTTTGATTCAAACGATGCCGAACTGTCCGGACGAAGCGATCGAGCGTGTGATGGCGATCGCAGACCGGATCCCGACGCTCGGCACACGCCTTGCCGACGGAGAAGCGCTTAACGATATCCTGCACGATCTTTTCAGGGATCTCGATGCGACCTACACAGATACCTATACGCCCGCATTTTCCTGCGACTGCTCGCGCGAGCGGTTGGAACGCGCGTTGATCTCGATCGGCAGAAAAGAGCTGACCGAGCTGATCGAACAGGATGGAAAAGCGGAGCTTACATGCCAGTTCTGCGGGAAATCGTATCAATTTGACCGAGCCGCTTTGGAATCGCTTCTTGCGGAAGCAACGGACAACGGAGGAACGGATGAACAATGATCGGGAAACGGGAGTAATCATCCCGTTTCAGCAAAACGCCGAGTTCTTTTATCAGCGCGGAAACAAATACCTGACGGACAACGAGGATCTTCTGAGAGCCGAACAGTATCTGCGCAGAGCGTATGAAATGGAACCGGAACGAGATGAATACATCCTTGCGTTTGCCGAGGTCCTGCATCGGATGCACCGATTCGAGGAGAGCCTCAGCGTCCTTTTGACGTCCTTACGGGAGGAATCGCAGAATTCAACCGAGCTGATCTTCGGCATCGCTTCGAATTTCATGGGTCTTGAAGAGTTTCAGGCGGCGGATCAGTGCTGTAAGCTTTGCATCGAACGGGATCCGGACGGACCGTATGCCGACCGCGCAATGGACATGATCGAACTGATCGAAGACGCGCCGGAGCTTGAAGCGCAGATCGGGCTGATCGGGGCGGAGGATCTTGCGCTTTTGGAAACAATCCATCGCGCAAAAGCAATGTATGTTTCCGGCAACGACGATTCCGGGCTGCAGCTGCTGCTTTCGGCTTCCGAAAAATACCCCGACAGCGAAATGCTGGATATGGAAATTGCTATGATGCAGTTTTCGCTCCGAGAATATGACGAAGCGAAAAAGCGCCTGTTCAATCTGTTCAAGCGCAACAGCAAAAGCGTGCGCGGAAACGCGCTGATGACGCTTCTGCTGCACGTACAGAAACAGGAGCAGGAGGCAAAGGAACAGAGCAAGAAGATCCTGATCGACGAGGAATGTTCGCCGGAAGAACTTGGATATGCAGCGCCGATCCTGATGGAGATCGGCGAATATGAGCGGGCGCAGACAGCGTTGGAGCTTTTGCGCGATTCGCTTCCGTACGATACGGAAATGCTGCATCAGCTTGCGTTTTGTTACTACGTACAGGGCAGAAAGCGCGAAGCGGAGCAGATCTACGATGATCTTGTAGTGCGCAACGAAAACGACACCGTCGCATCGTACTACAAAAAGCATATCCGCGAGGATTCCGACGCGGATTTCAAGCGCGGCTGGTCGATCAACTATGACGTTCCTGTGCGGGAAGCGGTCGTGCGGCAGCGGCGGATCCGCGACGTCGCCACGGCGGGCATAGAAGCGATCCGGAAAACATGGGAGAACGATAAAGAGTTTCGCGCGGTCCTCAAATGGGCGTTGATCAGCCCGCTTTCGCCGTCCGTACGTGGAACGGCAAAGATGCTCTCCGTGATCGGAAATGCGGAAGCGGAACGCGCATTGCGCGCGTTTCTGATCCGCTTCGATCAATCCGACGAGGACAAGCAGTTTGTATTCGGACTTTTGCTCGGTATGGAAGCAAAACCGCCGTATTCGCTCTATTATTCGGGCGAATGGCAGTACGGGATCGTGCGTCCCATGCAGATGCCGAAGAAGCTGCCTCTGAGCTACGAATGTATTCTCGAACATATCGGTTCGTTTGAAAGCGATCTGCACGACGACATCCGATATCGGAACATCACGGTGCCGGAGCATCATCGCGAAGTCACGACGCGCATTTTCTTCTTCTATCTGTCCTGCTATCCGGACGGAAAATATCCGACGATCACACGGCAGCAGGAGGATGCGTTTGCCGCTGCGTTTATCCTGATGGGTCTCGGGGCGATCAACGATACCTCGATCAAGCCGGACGTCATAATGGATCTGTACGACGTATCGGAACGACGCATGGAGAACGCTTTGAGGCGCATTCTGTCCACGATGCACAGGGAAAAGGAGTCCTGATATGGAATTTATCGCAACCGCCAAGATCGGTCTGGAATCGACCGTGGCGTTCCAGCTGCATAAGCTCGGCATCCTCGATACAGAAACGCTGGATGCGCGTGTCAAGTTTTCCGGCGGATTTCAGGAGATGGCAAAAGCGCTGCTTTGGCTTCGTACCGCAGAGCGCCTTCTGATGACGGTCGGAACGTTTCGGGCAGACACGTTCGATTCCCTGTTCGAGCAGACGAAGGCGCTTCCGTGGAATCGGTATCTGTCGCCGAGAACGAAGATCCATGTGAACGGCAAGAGCGCAAAGAGCACGCTGTTTTCCGTTTCCGATTGTCAGAGCATCGTCAAAAAGGCGATCGTCGAATCGCTGAAGGCGTCCTATCACGTAAACACCGTTCCGGAGACGGAGGAGGAGGTCATCGTCGAAGTCGGCATTCTGCGCGACGAGGTCACGCTTGCGCTCGATTGCTGCGGCGCGGGTCTTTCGCGGCGCGGTTACCGGACCTATAACGTGCCGGCGCCGCTGTCCGAAACGCTCGGCGCGGGTCTGATCCTGCTCTCCAGATTCTTTCCGGATACGCCGCTGATCGATCCGATGTGCGGCTCTGGCACGATCCCGATCGAAGCCGCGATGATCGCGAACAATATTGCGCCGTCGCTGAACCGATCGTTCGCCGCGGAGCAATGGCGGTTTGTCGATCCCGATCTGTTCCGGCAGGCAAGGGAAGACGCGCGCGCGGCGCAGAAGAACGATCCGCTTTGCATTCTCGGTTCCGACATTGATCCGCACTGCATCGACCTCTGTAAGAAGCATGCCAAAAAGGCGGGCGTGATGCTGGATTGGAAGGTGCGTCCGTTGAAGGAGCTTTCCACCGAATGGAGGAACGGCGTTCTGATCTGCAATCCGCCCTACGGCGAACGGCTCTCAGACGCGAAGGAGGTCAAAAAGCTCTATCGGGAGATGCACGCCGTGTTTGAACGCATCCCGGGCTGGCAGATCAACGTGATCACGTCCAACCGCGAGTTCGAATCGATCTACGGACAGCCTGCGGACAAGCGCCGAAAGCTCAGCAACGGCGGTATGGTCTGTACGATGTATCAATACTTTGCAAAGCACTGAGGGAAGACGCCGACAAAACGGCGTCTTTTTTTCGTATTGTCTCATACACTTTGGTGGGAGGGTTTCATCATGCGAAAAGTGCTTTGCTTTGCCGTAACGGCATTTCTTTTGTTGCTTTCGATTCCTTCCGCGCATGCGGAAACGGTTCCGGCGTACTGTATCATGCCGCTGCATTCCGATACGGTCATTTCGGAACGGGATTCGGATACATGGTACAACATTGCAGGCGTGACAAAGCTTCCGGCGGTACTGACGCTGTGTCAGGCGTTCGACAAGGGGATGATCGACGAAAACGCAGAGATCAAGGTCAGCGCAAAGGCAGCTTCGATCGGCGGACCTTCGGCATATCTGGACAAGGGGGAGACCGTTCCGGCAAAGGAACTGATGCGCGCTGCGGTTATGATCTCGGCGGGCGATGCCATCTATGCGCTGTCGGAGCATGCGTTCGGCTCGGAGGATGTTTTCCTGAAAAACATCGAGCTGACAATGCGCGCCGCGGGCGTGGAGACAGAAAGACCGAGCTTGCGACGTCGAACAAGCTTTTGACGACGCTTCCGGGCTGTATCGGGCTGTTTACGGGAAGCTCAAAATCGGACGGCTATTGCGGCGTGTTTGCATGCAGAAGGGGAGAGGCGACGTATGTTTGCGCGGTGATCGGAGCGCAGAACAGCAAAACAAGGTTCGAAACAGCGATAAAACTATTTGAAGAAGCGTTTGCGAACTATCAATATGTTACGATCAGCGACCCTGATGAACCGGCGATCGAAAGCTATCCGGTCACAGGAGCCGATACGGACGCCGTGGATCTTTACACAAGGGAGCGATGTTCCGTTCTGCTGAAAAAGAGCGACGGAGAGCCGCAGAAGAAGATCGATTTGCCGGAATCGCTTTCGGCGCCGCTCGATCCGGAGCATGCCGTGGGCAGTATCGCGTACTACGGCGCGGATGGAACTCTTCTGACAGAGCAGGCGCTTTACCCGAAGGAAGCGGTCGTGTCGAGCGGATTTACGGAGATCCTGAAACGCATGTTCACAATGTTTCTGAACGGATAAGGAAGCGGGGGAATTGCACTTGCAATACCCCGCTTTTTCGGTTATAATATTCATATGATATTACTGAATTTAAGTGAACTGATAAACGATCCGCTCGGATTTCTGAAACAGCTTGCATGCATCCTTCCCGTCATGCTGTTGAGCTTGACCCTGCACGAATGGGGGCATGCGTTTGCGGCTTATAAATGCGGCGATCCGACGGCAAGAAACCTCGGTAGAATGACGCTGAATCCGTTTGCGCATATCGACCCGATCGGACTGCTGATGATCCTTTTGGTAGGCTTCGGTTGGGCAAAGCCCGTGCCGGTCAATTCCCGCAATTATCGCAATTACAAAGCAGGCGAAGCGATCGTGTCGCTTGCGGGCGTTACGATGAACCTGCTGCTTGCGATTGTGTTTTCCGGTTTGTATGTGCTGTTCGGCTGGATGCTGGGAAGGTACGGTTACGATTGGTTAAACAGCGAAATCCTGTGGACGGTCCTGGTATACGGAATCGCGTTGAATATCACATTGATGCTGTTCAATCTGCTTCCGATCTATCCGCTTGACGGATACCATATCTTTGAATTGCTGTTCGGGAAACACTTACCGCTGAAGGCGATGCTGTTCCTTCGAAGATACGGCAGCTTCATACTGATCGGTATTCTGCTGCTGATGCGGTTTCTGCACTTCCATCCTGCATCTCAGCTTTCTTCCTGGCTGATGGATCAGCTTGACAGAATCATTATTTCGTTTTTTGTATAGCGTTTCACTTTCACAATTCGAAGGACCGCTCGATCTGCTGCTGCATCTCATAGACAAGGCGGAGATCAATATTGAGGACATCTTTGTGTCCGAGATCACGGCGCAGTATCTTGCGTACATGGACGATCTTTCCGAGCTCGATATGGACCGCGCAAGCTCGTTTCTGACGGTTGCCGCGCAGCTTCTTCTGATCAAATCGAGAAGTCTTCTGCCGCGTCCGCCGGTTGAGGACGAGGAGGAAGAGGACCCGAAGGAAGCGCTGCTCCGTCAGCTGCGCGAATACAAGGCGTTCAAGAACGCAAGCGAAGAACTGCATGAACGGTTCGAAGAGGCAAAGAAGGCGATCGCACGGCTGCCGGAGGACGTGATCCTTCCGCCGCAGAAGTTCGAGCTGCAGAACGTCTCGATCGATTCCCTGTATGCGGCGTTCCTGGAGGTGCTGAACCGCGAGGACACGGAGGAGGAAAAGATCGACAGAACGCAGAACGTGCGTCCCGATACCTTTACGGTGCGTGATCGCGTGCTGCATCTTCGCGCAAAGCTCAAGGAAGGACGCGTACGCTTCAAGGACCTGTTCACCGATGCAAGCACGCGTATGGAGATGGTCGTGACCTTTATGGCGTTGCTGGAGATGCTTGCGCACGGCGAAGTGCATATCACACAGGGCGCAACGTTCGCGCCGATCTATATCCGCGCAAAAGCGCTTGCGGAGAACGATACGGAAACGGTTTATATGGACGAGGTTGAGGATTGATGGAAAAGAAGAAAGCTGCAATCGTGGAATGCCTGCTGTTCGTTGCTGGCGAGCCGGTGCTGATCACCGAGATCGCGCGCGTGCTCGAACAGGACGAGGCGTCCGTCAAAGCGCTGCTCTATGAGATGGAAATGACATATCGAGAGGAGGGACGCGGCATCTGCCTGATGACGACGGACGACACCGCACAGCTCGTTTCGAACCGCGACTACATCTCGTATGTGGAAACGCTTCTTCAGCCGGAACAGAAAAAGAGCGTTTCGCAGTCGATCATGGAAACGCTTGCCGTCATTGCATATAAACAGCCGGTTACCCGTGCGGAGATCGAATCGATCCGCGGCGTCCGCTGCGAATACGCGGTCAGTCAGCTAATAAAGCTCGGGTTGATCGCCGCCGTCGGTCGTAAGGACGTCATCGGCAAGCCGATGCTCTATGCCACGACCGATACGTTCTTGCATAAGTTCGGGCTGCATAATCTTTCCGAACTGCCGACGCTTCCGCTGGAAGAGCCGGAGACCATCGAAACCGTCTGATAAAAGAGGGAGGACATTATGAACAAGCGCACGGATTATCTTTCCTGGGACGAATACTTTATGGGCGTATCGCTGCTGTCCTCGTACCGCAGCAAGGACCCGAGCACGCAGGTCGGCGCGTGTATCGTCAACGAGAACAATAAGATCATGTCGGTCGGCTACAACGGCTTCCCGATCGGCTGCAGCGACGACGAGTTTCCGTGGGACCGCGAGGGCGATCCGTACGATACGAAGTATCCGTACGTCTGTCATGCAGAGCTCAACGCGATCCTGAACAACGACGGCGCATCCTTGCAGGGCTGCCGCATCTATGTCGCGCTGTTTCCGTGCAACGAATGCGCAAAGGCGATCATCCAGTGCGGCATCAAGGAGGTCGTGTATCTCTCCGATAAGTACAACAACACACCGATGAACCGCGCCAGTAAGCGCCTGTTCAACGCCGCGGGCGTGCGGCTTCGGAAGCTCATCCCGAAGCGCGATTCGATTTTGATAGACTTTGACGAAAGTAAGGTCTGATTATCCTTAAGAAACAATTGACGGCACGAATATACATGCTATAATATATAAAATAAATCAATTAGGGGGTTATGATTATGGCATTTTGTAGAAACTGCGGAGCACGGTTGAGCGACGGAGCGGCATTTTGTTCGAGCTGCGGCACACCGACAGGCATCGCGCCTGTTGTCAAAGCAAAGAAAGAACCGAGCGGACCTCTCTTTTGGAGGATCTACAGGAAGGCATTCGGCGCCTTAATGGAAAAGCCGATCAAGCTTTGGGGCATCTCTCTGCTCGGCAGTCTTCTGACCGGTGTCTTTGTTTCACTGGCGGGCGTTTCTATTCCGGCATTTGCAATCGCGATTCCCTGGCTGTTTTCGGTTGCGCTTGCTGCGATCTTCCTGAAAGGGTATCACAGAGAAGAAGTCTATTGCTGTGAGCTGTTCTCTACCATGAAGGATTGGGCGACCATCAAGCGCGTTCTCGCAGGGATGGGCTGGTCGTTCCTCTGGATCTTCCTTTGGGCGTTGATCCCGATCGTCGGTCCGGTCTTTGCAATCATCAAGAGCTATGAATACGGACTCGTTCCGTACATTCTCGTCAAGAAACCCGAACTCAACGCCGTGCAGGCAAGAGAGCTTTCGATTGAAAAGACGAGGGGCTTTAAAGGACAGATGTTCCTTGCCGACTTCATAGTTTATGTGCTCATTTTCGTCACGATCGCGATACTGTGCGGGCTTGGTCTGATCAAGTATGTCGGTATCTTTTTCCTGATCGTCATGGCCCTTCTGATGATCTGCATCGGTGTTTTGCTCCCGCTGTTCATGGGCATCGTCCATGCTGCATTCTATGAGGAGCTCATCGGCGAAGAGAAAGAGGAACCTTTCGCTGAATAATCGCAAAGACAGCAGAAGAATCAAAAAACAATACGGCAGCGGATGTTCATCCGCTGCCGTTTTTTTACTGCACTTTCATAGCGTATATTACCTGTGGATTTTAAAGTAATAATATCCCGGCAGAACTTTTATAAAATATATGCTTTCGTTACCGTTTTCATTCTCCCAATACAAAGCACCGTCACGTGTTTGTTTTGCTTCGTTCTCGCAGCAGGATTCGTAAAGATCATTGATGCGTAAATCGTCCGAAACATTGTAACAGAATCCGATATCGGAATTGTCGTATTTCCAACCGGAAAACAGGATATAACGTTCATTGACATAAATCGCATCCAGCTTGTTGATCTCGTTGAACGCTTGCGTTATCGCGTCCGGTGTTTGCTCTGTAACGATGCTGCCGTCAACGTAAGCGAGTGTCATAGATGATGCATGTATCTCGATCGAGCTGATATCATTTGTTTTTTGCCTGAGAATTTCGTTGCAAAGCTCTTGTATAAACTGATTTCGATCTACTATGACGTCAAATACTACTTTGTTATAACCATGCATGTTTGTGAGGTCAGAACCAAATGGTCTGCCAAAATAAATACTGTCATCACGGCAGCCGATCCACCAATGCTCTTCCAGCTTTTCGAACAGAAAACAGTATTGTCTTTGATAATGCAAATTTGAAGCATCGTTCGATTCGCAGTAATCCAATTCAAAGCTTTCGTGGTTTTTATCCTGATGAAAGAAATACCGTATGGTGTCCTTTCCGCCTTTTCGGTTTTTGTTTATACATTGAACGCCCGTTTCAAGAAACAGGTTTGTGATATCATGCCATTCTTCGTCCGAAAAGCTATGGTTGCTGCTGTAGGTCCAGATGGAAGCCTGTCCCTCGTTCGAGTTTTTCAATATCTCCTGAAAAGATTCGCTGCCTAATACGATGTTCGCAACCTTGAGGAAATCTTCTTTGTGTTCGTGAAACAAAGCAATCAGTTCTTCTTTGGTATAACCGTTTTGTCCGTATTCGGAATGAATTTCATCCGATAAAACACTGCCGCATCCGACAAAGGAAAACAACAGCGCACAAATGACAGAAAAGAACAAACAGAAACGCTTCATAAAACCCTCATGATTCAATAGTTCACGTTCGGCAGATCCGGCGGATCGGTGACAGGCGTCCAGTCGATTCCGGAAAGGTCAAGTTCCTTCATCAATTCGTCTGCAGTATCAAACGGACCGATCACGCTGTCATCCGTCGTATTGAGCGCGTAATAGCTAAGGATCCGCGCTTCCTTCTCCTGATCGGTCATAAAACCGTCTGCGGTTTGAATCCCTTCGAGCAGGATATAGGGTTCCCGAATACTGAATCCGGTCACGAAAAACCGCGGTATCATTGTATGCCATCCGCCTTCGCCGGCTTTCTTTGAAATCTCTATGCAATGCGAATTAACACGCACAAGATCATACTCCCCATAGAGATTCACTTCCCAATCACCGCGAATACTGCCGATCATGTTCTCCGGGAAAAAGGAACATGCGCACAGTACAGCTATCAAGAGACAGCACGATATGAGCATTCGTATCTTATATTGCTTCATCCGATTACCTCTCTCTGAAAGTCGTAAAGAAGTATGTGTTTCTTCCGATTCGTTCAACGCTCCGGAAGCCGTTCATATTGATGAAAGCATCTTTACTGAAAATGATCCCTGTTTCATCATCGATCGCAGCTGTTTGCACATAGATCAGATCGCCGTTCTCATATCGAATATCATAGAATTGACCGATCAATGCTTTCGGCAGGGAAAGAGTTGCAACGATCTCTGAACTGCTGTTTACAAGATTGATTTCTTTGACTTTGTTTGCTTCTTTCCCGATCGTTAATTCGCTGAATTCAGAAGACAGTATTTCGTTTGAAAACTGAACGATTTCATATTCGAGATCATCCGAGATCCTTGAGAAATCACACCCGATCAGAATACCTGAAAAAAGAAATATCAACAGTAAAGAAAGGATGAATCTTTTCACTGCTCAGGTTCTCCGAATAAAACGTTCAAGGCGTTCAGCGCGCGGCGGCTTGCGAGCGTGTGGCGGGATGATGAAAGCTCCTGTAAATGAGCATGTTTTGATTGCAGAAGTGTGTAAACAAGCTGTACATCGGTTTCGTTAAGCTTGTCGGATTCCAAAAGACGGACGGCTTCGGGAATCGCCGCGTCACCCAGATCATCGAGCAAATAATTGCAATCGATTCGATTTTCGACAACGCCCTGTTCCGCTCTTTGAAGATACGCGTCCACGTTATACCGCGCGATCCGTCCGCGCACATTGATAAACGGTACCGCAAGCAGCAGCGCGCAGGTTAAAACAAGCATGATGGGGAAGACCTCCACCCGCCGGAGCCATTGCGCAAAGATCGAAAGCAGAAAGCCGATCGCGAGCAAAAGCATCACAACAGACGTAAACAGACGAAGCACCGTCAGATCATAGAACCGGATGTACAGAAACATCTTCGAAATTGCGGTCGCAATCAGGATCAGCGTTGCAAGGGCAAGCATCGTGTTTACAATCTTTCTGCAAAGAACTGCGGCACGGTCCGCTCCGCGTGAGAATACCGAGAATGCGAAGCACACAACGGCGTTGATCGCGGCAACGGCGCACAGCTCGAAGAATCCGCCGCGCGCATATTCCGCGGCGGTATATTCGGCGGGAAGCACGCCGGAAAACGCGCCCGTGTAAATATCCCATTGCGAGAAGAAGAACAGACCGTAGATCGCAAGCAGCGTCAGTGCGGGTATCGCAAAGACGATCGCGGGGATTTTCTTGAGACTGACGCCGATGCGGTCAGCTTTTTCCTGTGTTGCAAAATCGGGAAGCTTTTTCTCTGCAGAAGAACGGAATGCGCTGAACAGCACCGCCGCGCAGGGTACGGAAATGATGATTTTCAGAATTGCTTCCGGGATATCCTCGGCGTTAAAATCGATCTTGACGAGCTCGTGAAACCGCGGATCGTACGACAGCAGAACGATCACGATCAGACCGAGGATCAGCGCGGCGGCGATTCCGATACAAACAAACAGCACATTCCTGCCGATGCGCTTCGATCGTGCGTTCCAGCGGAACAGCGTCAGGAAATAGTGAATGAACGAGATAAACGGGTAAACGAATACGGCTTTGATCGTATCGAGCAAAAAGGTTCCCATATGCGGTGCACGGTTGTGATTCCGGAACAGAGACAGTACGAGCAATGCATAGGCAAGCAATAGCGCATGTGCATAGAGGTACAGCGGCGCGAAACGAAGCCCGTTGATCCAGCCGTAT
>CADAPG010000017.1 GCA_902789675.1 uncultured Eubacteriales bacterium | reverse complement strand
TCGCGCCGTTCTGTCCCTCCGTATAGCTCCAGTACGGCTGATAATACTTGACGCCGTCGATCTTGTTGGTCTTGTACTTGACCTCCGCCTGCGCGTTGATCGCGTGGTTCGGGATCTTTTCGTTCAGACCGTAGAGCGCGTTCCGCAGAAGCTCGCCGTCGAAATGCATCGGGATCGAATCGACGACGTCCTCGCCGGCTGCCGCCTTGCGCAGCGCTTCGTTGACGTCCGCTTCCTCGTAGCTGAGACCAATGGTTTCCGCGGTCAGCTGCAGCGGCTCATCGTGAGCCCGCCGAGCGGGACGCCGTCGACCGTGACGCTGTTTTCGATCACGGTGCTGTCGATGACCGGGGCGGGCGTTCCGATCGAGGACGGATCGGAAGACGCGTTCGGATCCGGCTTTTCGGTTCCGGAGCCCTTGCAGCTGTTCGCAAGGACGATCGCCGTGATGAGCACGATAACGGCAACGACAAGAAAACACGCCGCGACGAAGAACAGGAAACGCTGATTTTTGCGGAAGCGTCTGCGCCTGCGCTTTTTCTTTTTCGGGGGCTGAGAGGATCCGCCGGAGGTGCGTTTCGTTCCGGATGCGCTGCGCGTTCCGGCGCTGCCGGAGGAATGCGCCGCACCGGCCGATGCGGTATGGGAGCCCGACGAACGCGGCGAATAGCTGTGTTCGCGAGCGGTGTATGCGGTTGTCTGCGGACGCGAAGCGCCCATATTTCCCATTGTTTCCATGATACCGTATTATAGCAAGGTCGTGTTCGATTCTCAATAGATTTTCGGTTTGTTTTTGTAAATTTTGCAAATTCGACGAATCTGTGCTACAATATATGCAGTATAACCCAAGGAGCAGACATGTTACACATTGTACTGGTGGAACCGGAGATTCCGAGCAATACGGGGAACATCTCGCGCACCTGCGCAGTGACGGGCGCGGCGCTGCATCTGGTGCGGCCGCTGGGCTTCTCGACCGACGACAAAGCCCTGAAGCGCGCGGGGCTTGACTACTGGCACACGCTGATGCTGTTTTATCATGACAGCATCGGGGAACTTTGGGCGCAGTATCCCGACGCGCGGTTCTTCTACTGCAGCACGCACGCCGCGCATCGCTATGACGAGGTTTCCTTCCGGGACGGCGACTTTCTCGTCTTCGGCAAGGAGACGGCGGGGCTGGGGGAGAAGATCCTCGTTCCGCACGCGGACGAGGCGATCCGCATCCCGATGGGAGACGGGCAGCGCTCTTTGAATCTCAGTAACGCGGTCGCGATCGTGGTCTACGAAGCGCTTCGGCAGAACGATTTCTTCGGCATGCGCTGAGATTCCGTCCCGAAATTGCCGCACCGGCATGAAAAATCGTAAGATTCTCAGAAAAAAAGTCCGATTTTGAAAAATAATGCTTGCATTGTGCAAAACCTTGTGGTAGAATCGCAATGTTCGAGTTTTAGCAAGGAGGTGGACTGAATGGGTAAGTTCTGTGAAGTCTGCAAGAAAGGAACCATGTCCGGCAATCTGGTCAGCCATTCCAATCGCAAGACCAAGCGCAGCTGGGCGCCGAATATTCAGACCGTGCATGTCGTCGTTGACGGCCGTGTTCAGAAGATGAGCGTCTGCACTCGCTGCCTGCGTTCCGGCAAGGTCGCAAGAAGCAACTGAGCAATCCTTGAGTAAAAGCAAAAGCCACCGGCAAAGGTGGCTTTTTCGAGCAGATGAAAAACGGGTTTTTCATCCGGAGCCGCTGCCGCGGGTTTTGCACTTCTGCCTGAAATGCTTCGCATTTCCGGGCGGCAGAAGCGAAAGGAGTCAAATTCACCGCGCATGTCGCTGAATTTGACGGATTTGAACAGTTCCCAAACGGCTTTCCGTCGCGGACACATTGATTATGCAGAAAGCCGCCGCCGGTGGCTTTCTGTTTTATCGGAGAAAATGATCATCACCAGCAGAAGCAACGAACGCATCAAAGCGGCGCGCGCATTGCAGGACGCAAAGGCGCGGCGGGAGACCGGCTTGCACCTCATCGAGGGCGACAAGCTTGTTTGCGACGCCGTCGCTTCCGGCGCGCGGGTACGCACCGTCTTTGCAAAGGAGGGCGCGAAGCCCTTCGACGGGATCGAAACGGTCTTCGTAAGCGACAGCGTAATGGACGCGATCGCAAGCGCAAAGACGCCGCAGAATCTCTGCGCGGTCGCGGAAACGCCGGATTGCGCCTGTCCGGAGGTCTATCCGGAGGGGCTGATCGTTGCGCTCGACCGGCTGCAGGATCCCGGCAACCTCGGCACGATTCTTCGCACCGCGGACGCGCTGGGCGCGGCGGGCGTGCTCGTAAGCCCCGATTCCGCGGATCCGTTTTCGCCCAAAGGTCTGCGCGCGGCGATGGGTTCGACCTATCACCTGCCGGTGTGGATCGGCGCGATGCAGACGGAGCTGAAGCGGCTCAGATCGCAGGGCTTTGCCTGCATCTGCGGACACCTCAGAGGATCCGAAACGCTGCCCGCGATCGGAACGCGCACGGTCCTGGTGATCGGCAGCGAGGGACAGGGCGTTTCGGAGGAAACGGCGGCGCTGTGCGAACGGTATCGCATGCCGATGCGCGGCAGAGCCGAATCGCTGAACGCCGCGGTGTTTGCGGCGCTGATGATGCAGACGATTATGAACCGTATGCCTGAGTAAAAGGAGGATCCCATGGAACAAGCGAATCACATCCATACCATCGTCATCACGGGCGGACCGTGCGCGGGCAAAACGACCGCGATGAGCTGGCTGCAGAACGCGCTGACCGACGCGGGCTATGCGGTCATGTTCATTCCGGAGACCTGCACGGATCTCAACAACAGCGGCGTCACCGCGCGCGCTTCGAAATCGAACTTCGAGTTTCAGCGCGTGCAGGTGCGGTATCAGTTCCTGCGCGAGCAGATCTACCGGCAGGCGGCGGAAGCGAGTGCCTCGACGGAGGTCGTGATCGTCTGCGACCGCGGCTCAATGGACGACAAGCCCTACATGGAGCCGGAGGAGTTCGCCGCGATATTGAAAGAGCTCGGGCAGAACGAGGTCGCGTTCCGCGACAAGTACGACGCCGTGTTCCATATGGTGACCGCTGCAAAGGGCGCGGAGGCGTTCTATACGACCGACAACAACACCGCGCGCGTGGAAACGCTCGAGGAGGCGATCGAGCTCGACGCAAAGACGCTCGCCGCCTGGGCGGGGCATCCGCATCTTCGGATCATCGACAACGCGACCGACTTCAACGGCAAGCTCGTCAAACTCCTGCGTGAGGTCATGACGGCTCTGGGCAAGCCCGCGCCGTTCGAGCACGCGCGGAGGTTCCTGATCGATATGCCGGACCGCGCATGGCTCGAAGCGCATCCCGCGTGCCGCCGTGTCGAGATCATTCAGACGTATCTTACGGACGTACAGGGCGAGAAGCGCCGCATCTGCATGCGCGGCAGCGACGGCAGCTACATTTATTATATGACCACGCACTGCACCGGCACGGACGGCAGCCGGATCGAGACCGAAAAGCGGCTTTCGCTGGACGATTATCAGCAGCTGATGATGGAGGCGGACCCGATGTGCATGCCGATCCGCAAAACGCGCTACTGCCTTGTCGACGACGCGCACGCGTATGAGGTCGACTTCTATCCCGCATGGAAGGACAAGGCGATGCTGCAGGTCGAGATGAACGATCCGGACGCCGAGGTCGTGATCCCGGAAAGCTTCCGCGTGATCCGCGAGGTCACCGACGATCCGGACTACCAGAACTACGCGATGGCGCGGATCCGCTGAAACGAGGCAGGACGATGGAACTTCAACCGGACACACAGGTCTGTACATTTTATCCGGAGACGCGGGTCCCGGATGCAAAAGGCGCACGCCGCGCGGCGTCGCTTTGTTCGTTTGCCGCGGTTGCCGAGATCACGATCGCATATGCGCTCCTGATTCCGACGACCCTTTTGACACGCGACATATCGATGAGCGATCAGATGCGCAGCAACCTGAGCCTGATCATCAATACGGCTGTGATCGACCTGATCGCGATGCCGCTCTGCTGGCTTCTGCTGCTTTTGATCCCGAAAGATGCATCGCCGGAGATCGGAACACGCACGCCGCTGTCGTTCAAAAAACTGTTGTTTTATTTTCCGTGTGCATTCGCGCTGATGCTTGCCGGCTCGCTGACGGGCAGGCTGATCGACGCACTGCTCGGAGGCGATCTGTCCAACGTGGTGAGCGACACGATGAGCGCGGTCGATCCGTGGGTGACGCTGCTCTGCGCGGTGATCGTCGGTCCGATCGCGGAGGAGCTGTTCTTCCGCAAGGCGATGATCGACCGGCTTTCCGCGTATCATCCGACCGACGCGATCCTGCTTTCCGCCCTGCTGTTTGGGTTGATACACGGCAACCTTACGCAGTTTTTGTATGCGTTTCCGCTCGGCGTCCTGTTCGGCATCATCTATTACCGCACGCAAAACATCGGCTACACGATCGTGCTGCATGTTGTGATCAACTGCTTCGGCGGGCTTTTGCCGCAGCTGCTGACGATGCTTGAGGAGCGCGCGCCGGAGTATGCGTCGTCGCTTGTCTCGCTGCTTTACATGCAGTTCGTTCTTGCAATGTGCGTGCTCGGGATCATCTTCCTGATCCGGCGGCGCAGGGCGTTTCTGCCGATCCCGTCGGACGTGCCGCGGTTCAGAAGACCGTTTTACATCAACGCGGGATTCATCGTCGCGAGCATCGTCTTTACGGCGCTGTTCGTGCTGACCGAAATCCTCGCTTAATCCTGCATCATACAAAAGCGGGACCCGCGCGGGTCCCGCTTTTTACATACCTGCATTTTACGACTTTCTCTTGCGGAACAGGTATTCGTCGAGCTGTTTTTTGACCGAATCGGGCAGTTCGCGTCCGACCGGGCAGGGGACGGACATCGCCATGCGGCGCGTGAACTCCGCAATGAACGCGACGTCCCTTTCCATCTGCTCCATGGAGAGCACGTCCGGACGGTCAAAGCGGCAGTGGATCGGCGCGACGCTGCTGTTCGCAAGCCGCGCAAAGGACAGCGCGGGCACGCCCTTGTCGGCAAACGGCGTCGAATCGCTCGAATACACGCCGGTCTTTGCGCCGACCGGGAAGCCGAGCTCCGCGCTCATGTATTCGATGTAATGCACGAGCTTTTCCTCTGCGGAGACGCAGGCGATGAACTTGCCCATGATCGTGCCGATCATATCGAGATTGATGTTCAGCGCGATCTTTTTTAGTTCCGCTTCGTGATCGCGCACGTACGCCTTCGAGCCCAGAAGCCCGCGTTCCTCACTGCCGCAGAAGACCAGGCGCAGACCGTAGTTCAGGGGCTTATGCTTCAGCGCGTCGAGCACGCCGAGGATTCCGGCACAGCCGGTCATGTTGTCATAGGAGCCGTGGGAGAGCGCGGTCGTGTCGTAATGCGCGGACAGCGTGATCCATTCGTCGCGTTTGCCGGGCAGCTCCGCAATCACGTTGTGCGATTCGCCCTCGTATTCGCGCTGACGGATGACGATGCGCACGCGCTTCGTTTTGTTTTTTACCAGCGCGACCGCCGTGGAAACGTGGAGCATGGCGCAGAGAAGCTTTCTCTGTTCGCCGACGACGTGTGCGCGCAGATCGCGTTCGTCGATGTCGCGGTTGCCGTTGTGCAGATCGCCGTACTGGAACAGAATGCCCTTCGCGCCGGCTTCGATGAGGTCCTGATAGCCGAAAAAGCCGATGCCCGACGTGTCCATCAGCACGATCTTGTCCTTTGCACCGGCGACAGATACGCGGTCCTGCGCGGGCATGTAGTAGAGCTCGCCCTCGATCTCGCCGCTGCCGCAGCAGAAAAAGCCCTTCGCGGGGATCTCTTTGCCGTCGGCATAGACGTGCGATTCCTCGATCTCGCCCATCGGGACGGGGAACGCTTCAATGCGCGCCGCCGCGCCGAGCTCCTCGCAGCGCGCCTTCAGGTATTCCGCAACGCGCAGCTCCTCCGGCGTGCCGCTGCGGTGGACAAAGTCGGTGTCGGTAAAGATCTTTTTATAGGCTCTTGCGTTCATTTCGATTCTCCTCTGTTTTCTTTTTCTTTCTTTTTCCGGGCGAGAACGACGATCAGAATGACAGTCAGCGCAATCGCGCCCGCGACGACGCCGAGCAGGATCCACAGGACGGCTGCATATTCGATCAGGGAAAGCGGATCAATGAGAAGATCCGGAAGAACGCTCACTTCCGATCACCGCCTTTTTTGTGTTTCAGCAGTACGATCAGCACGACGGTGATCGCCGCGACGGCAAGAATGACGCCGCACACCAAAACAATGTGCTCGAGTAAGAATTCAAGCACAGCGAGAGACGGCGGCAGCGCCGCATCCGGCAGAATACGCATGTTCATCTTTCTCCTTTTTTCTTTATCAGAAGTACGATCAGCAGAACGGTAACGACGGCGGCAGCTGCGGCGATGCCGAGGATCAGCGCAAGATGCTCCTCAAAAAAGCCCGGCTCGGGAATGTCCGGCAGCGCCGCGTCCGGCAGAATTGACAGATTCATTTTTCTTTCTTCCTTTTTCTAAGAATCACGATCACGGCAGCGGTGATCGCCGCGATCGCCGCCACGATCCCGAGGACCCACCAGATCGAGGGACCGGCCGGCGGGGCGACCGGTTCAAGGATATCATCTCCGAAAATGCGCATATTTCGTCACCTTCCTTTTATTATGTTGTTTTGCAGTTTACGATAACGGCAGCGGATCCGTTATGCGCTTTTTCTCTTTCGACCGCGCGAACCGATCGTGAGAACGACCGTCAGCACGACGGTAAGCAGCGCAACCGCGCAGACGACGCCGAGGATCAGCCCGAGGTTCGGATCGGCGGAAACGCCTGCAGACATACAGGACGGACCGGGATCGGCAGGAGGCGGCGTTTGCGGAGCGGATGTACGGGGCGGAAAGATGAGGTCGGACAGGATACGGATCATGGCTGGTTCCTCCTTATGGAAAAGCTCGGTTCAATGCGCGGGACGGCACTGCGGGGCGTCTTCAATCGGCGCCCTTTTTCTTCTTTTTTCTGAGAATCACGATCACGGCAGCGGTGACGGCGGCAACAGCCGCAACGACGCCGATGATCCACCAGTGCGGACCGGCGGGCGAAGGTTCGACCGGTTCGACCGGCTCGACCGGAATCAGGTCCGTCAGCAAACAAAACATCGAAATCCCTCCTTAAAACAGAAATGTCGTTATGAGCAACCCCGCGCCGTAGGACGCGGCGTTTGCCGTCAGAGAAACAAGGAACGGACGCTTTGCGTCGGTCGCGCTGCGATAGACGAGCCATTCCGTGACGACGGCGGCGATCTCCAGCACCGCGATCGAAACGGCGCGCGGGATCGGCGTGTACAGGTACGCAAGCGCGTACAGCACGTTCACAACCGGGTTCGTCAGCAGATTCGCGAGCAGCACGAACAGCAGATCGCGTCCGCGCATGCCCCAAAGCAGGCATACCGGGATCTCGATCGCTTCCGTCAGCAGAAGCGCGAGCACGAGCGACAGCGGCCAGCTCATTTCGGCTCCTTCAGCCCGATCACGAGCAGTACGCCCGATACCGCCGCGAGCGCGCCGTGCAGAACGTTCGACGCGGGCAGCGAGATCCCGAGAAAGAACGGTACGATGCCCATGAACAGCGCGGCGGTCAACAGTCCGAAGGCGGTCCCTTTTGCGCCTTTCAGAATCCGCGCCGAGGCGAACAGCGTCAGCGGCATGGACATATTGAACAAAAACAGCGCGCAAAGCGCAAGCGCCGGGCTGAGCGGGAAGAACAGAAAGAGCGCGCAGAGCCCGAGCGAAACGATCGCGGTCGGGATCGGCTTCAGCCGGTCCGCGGCAAACCCGCCCGCGGTTTTTCCGAGCGCAAGGCAAAGCACCGGGATCAGACCGGACAGGACCGGCTGCATGCCGGAGAGCAGATCGCCGGTCGAAAACGCCGCGGTCGTGCTCATGAACGAGCGCAGCGCAACGACGAGAAACAGCAGCGCAAGCAGCAGATATCCGCCCTTCGGCGTTTCAAACGACAGCGGCGCGTTGTGCGAGCCTTCTTTGAATTCCGGCTTTCCGAGCAGCAGGATCGCGCCGCCGAACAGAAGCAGGATCGCGGGCAGAAGCCACGGCAGCGACAGCATGTTTGCGGAGAATACGCGTCCGAAGTACAGCCCGATCGCGCCGGGGGAGACGAACACGCCGAGCGGGCTTGCCTTCGTTTCCGAACCGTTCAGCACCTCGATCCCGCCGCCGACGTGGAACGCGCCGTTGCCGAGCCCCGCGACGACCATCGCCAGGACGGGCACGGTCCGCAGCCCGAAGCCGAGCGCAACGAGCGCGCAGCCGATCGCCGCAAAGAGCATGTTGCGGTTCAGCCGATCCGCGACGACGCCCATCGGCAGCTGACAGAGAAACGCGCAGGCGTTGTACAGCACCATGCCGAGCCAGAGATCTTCGCCCTTCAGCACGGAGAAGAACAGCGCGGCGCAGCTCATGTCCACGAGTGCGTGAACGACCGAGAGCAGCGCCGTTTTGCGGTAAAAGACGGCTTTTGCGGAAACTCCGTTCACGGATCCCGTCACCTCCTTTGCTGATAAGACAATCCGGCGGACCAAAACGCTGCATGCGGGTTTCGGATTTGCGGGAAGGATCGCCTGCTGTGCGAGATTCTTTCCATATAATATAATATAGCACAGCCGGACGCCGAGAACAAGACGCGATTTTGCCGAAAGGATGTGACGGACGGAAAACGGTTGCATTTTCGGAGGGGATGCGATACAATTCAATCACGGGATCGTTCCCGCATCGATCGGAGCAAAGAAACGGAAAGGAACGCTTATGGGATTATTTACGGATAAGTCGGGAAAATGGATCGGGTTCACGGACCGTATGAAGTACGTGGAGGATTTTCGGACGGAACTCATTGAAAAGGAAAACGGAAAGATCGTCAAAAAGGTGACGTATCTCGGGGAATGGACGGTTCTGAACGATACCGGCGCGCGCACGCTCGGGAAGCTGATCTCTGCCGCTGTATCGGCGGTTCTGACCGGAGGATTTCTTGCATGGGGGCTGCTGACCACGCATGCGTCAAGCGGCAGTTTTCTGGTCGTGATCCCGCTGGTGATGGCGCTGTTTCCCGCTCTCTATCTGCTGTTCGGCGCGGCTTCGCTTCCGTATCGGCGGAATCCGATGCGGCGCGATCAGGTCATGCACGGGATCACGCGTATGCAGCGCTCCGCGGTCGCGGTCATCGTTTTTGCGGGAGCGGCGGTCCTGATGAGCATCTTGTACCGTATCATCAACAAGGACTGGGCCTTTTTCAAAGAAGACTGGCTGTTTTTGGTCAGAATCGCAGCGGCGATCATATGCTGTATCGGGATCCTGGTCCTGCTCGGAAGCATCGAAACCCGGCAAAAACCGAACGATGCGTTTCCGAACGAGCAAAAACTGACGCGATTCTGAACGATAAACTGTGTTTTGCGTCCAAAAAAGCGTTAAAATGCAGCGGGAGCAAAAGACCTTTTTTTCGATAAAAATCTCTGCTTTTTTCTGCGCGGACCTTAAAATGGTTGGCGAATTGTTGAGGAATTTTCGACGAACACCTTGACAATAATGTAAACGATTTGTATAATGAATCCGTACTGTAGAGATCGATGGGTATTTATACATCAGTATTAATACAATACACAAATAACAATGTAGGAGGAAAACAAAATGAAGAGACTAATTGCACTGTTGCTCACATTGGTCATGGTTCTCGCTCTGGTGGCTTGCAACACCGAGACGCAGAAGCCCGCGGAAGAGACCGAAAAACCCGCTGAAGCAACGGAGCAGCCGGCAAAGCCCGATGAGCAGCCCCAGGAAGCAACGCCCGAACCCGAGAAGGTTGTTTCTCCCGAGGACATCAAAGAGCAGTCGGAGTTTGACGTCATGACGCTCGGCAACTTCGAGTATGGCAAGGATTATATCTCTCTGTACGAACAGTACGGCAAGGATATCACCCTTGATGACGTTACCGAAGACGATGAAGGCTTTGCCTACATCACTGTTGACGGCGAAGAGCACATGCTCGGCCTCGACTTCCTGACGATGGCGATGGTTTACAACACCACCCCGACCGCAAAGTATGCGACTGAAGACGACGCTTATGCGGCATGGTGGAGAATGTACATCACCCGTTGGAACTACCTGCTCCCCGAAGTCCCGCTGTACAGCAACGAGTACTACGATCTGTACAATGCGCAGATCAAGGGCGTTCAGGAACATCCGACCAACCCGTTCTGGAGCCCCTCCAACGCGCTGATCGACTGGACCTCCGAGAAGGAAGATGATTCCATCATCATCGGTAACTCCACCGAGCTTTCCGGTCAGTTCCGTTATGCAACATTCGGCAAATCCAGCCCGGGAGCGTCCGATAACGACGTCGAAGGTCTGACCACCGGTCTCGAAACCGTCGTCGCCACCAAGGAAGGCGGTTACGAGTGGAACAGCACCGTTGTTGATTCTCACGAGGAGACCATCAATGAAGACGGCACCCTGACCTTCACGATCAAGATCAAGGACGACCTCCTCTTCTCCGACGGCAGCCCCATCACCGCGAAGGATTACCTCGCATTCCCGATGGCGTTTGCATCTCCTGTTGCAACCGAAGCGAGCGGCAGAGCAGTCAGCTACCGCACCGTTGTCGGCTGGCAGGGCGCATATGAAAAGTACGCCGGGCCGGACAGCACGGAAGGCACGAAGGAATTCTCCGGTCTCCGTCTGATCGACGACTACACCTTTGCAGTCACCGTTCCGGCAGATTATGCGAACTACTTCTATAAGATCACCTACGGCGCATTCAGCCCGTTCTATGCAGCGGCTGTTCTCGGCGAAGGCGTTGAAATCAAGGACGACGGCAATGGCTGCTACCTCTCCGATGAGTTCTATGCAAAGGACGCGGAAGGCAAGTATGTCCAGGCTGCGAAGATCAAGACTCTGTTCACCGACACGTCCGCTGAGAACTATGCGGCATATCCGTGGTCCGGTCCGTACGTAGTCGAATCCTTCGACAACACCGACGCATCTGCAGTTCTCGTTAAGAACGAGTACTTCAAGGGCAACTATGAAGGCGTCAAGCCGGGCATCGGCAAGATCATCTACAAGAAGGTCGTTACTGCAACCCAGCTCGAAGACTTCAAGGCAGGCGGTCTTGACGTTATCGCGGCAATCACCGGCGGCGCGGCAACCGACGAAGCTCTGAAGCTTGCAGACGGTTCCGACGGCAAGTACGTTTACACCCACTACAGCCGTGCAGGTTACGGCAAGCTCGGCTTCCGTGCTGACTACGGTCCTGTTCAGTTCCGTTCCGTCCGTGCGGCGATCGCTCTCTGCATGGATCGTGCACAGTTCGCGAAGGACTTCACCGGCGGCTACGGCGGCGTTGTTGACGGCCCGTACTACAAGGGTTCCTGGATGTACAAGGCGGCAGTCGAACAGGGCATGAACCTCGACAGCTATGCGACCAGCGCGGATTCCGCAATCGAAGTCCTCGAAGAGGATGGCTGGATCTATGATGCAAACGGCAAGCCGTACGCCGGCGAAGGCCCGCGCTATAAGGCGATCCCGGCTGACAAGATCAACGAGAACGACAAGAACTACCAGTCCAAGGACGGCACCTACAAGACCGTTGAAGTCAATGGCGTCTACCTGATGCCGCTCGTCATCAACTGGTTCGGCACCGCTGACAACGAGTTCACCGATCTCTTGCAGACCGGCTTCCGTGAGAATGACAACGTGAAGGCTGCAGGCATGTATGTCTACAACCAGATCGGCGACTTCGCTCCGATGCTTGACGAACTCTATCAGGCAGCTGTTTACGGCTTCTATGCCGGCAAGCCGATGTACTGCGCATTCAACTTCGCAACCGGCTTCAACAGCGCGGCATACGATTTCGCATTCAACATGACCATCGATCCTTCGATGTATGACGACTATTCTCAGTACTACATCAAGGATGCAGCGGACATTCTCTGGCTCAATAAGTAATTTCGCAGAATTGCGGGAAAACAAATGACTCACCGCATCCGGCGGCGGCTACGCCGCCGGATGCTTTTCTTTCAAATTACGACACCATGTTTCGGAAATCAGCAGGGTTTTTATGGATTATTCCGTTCACTCCCTGTTCCTATAAATCCAAGCTTCAAGATTAAAGGAGTATCCCATGGGAAGATACATTCTAAAGAGATTGGTGTACATGATCTTCGTATTCTTTCTCCTGACCTTTATTCTGTTTGTACTTTATCAGTTGATGCCGGCAAACCGCGCCTATACGGACGCGAGGACCGAGATTCAGACGATGAAAAATCTGACAGAAGAAGAGAAGAAGACAAAATTCGATGAGCTGTATTTAAAGTATCAGCGGTTGTATGGTACGGATACCGATAACAAGTTCATTCTGTATCTCAGATGGCTTGGTCTTTATCCGTATTACAACGGCGAATTCAAGGGTATTTTTGAGGGGAATTTCGGTTTTTCATACGACTATAATAAGCCTGTCATCGAAGTCGTACCAACGCATATGCGAAATTCGTTTATCATAGGTATCATAACGGAAATCGCAGTATTGGGTGTTACGATACCGTTGGGCATTAAGTGCGCCGTAAAGAAAGGAAGCCGGTTTGACCGATTTACACAGTTCTTTACGCTGATCGGCTTCTCAACGCCAAGCTTCATTATCTATATTGTATTTATCGTATTCTTCTGTTCGATCCTGCACTGGTTCCCGGTCAGCGGCATGCAGACGCCGGGTAATCCGTATACGGGATTCCGGAAGGTGCTGGATGTTCTGCACCACGTCGCGCTGCCGACGATCTGTCTGACGTTCAGTTCTCTGGCGAGCATCACGCGTATCTGCCGTGCGTCCATGATCGACGCGCTGAGTCTCGACTGCATCCGCACTGCGCGCGCAAAGGGCTTGACGGAAAAGACCGTTGTTTACAGCCATGCCTGGCGCAACGCATTGGTTCCGATGGTTGCAATCATTGTCGGCGGTTTCTTCAATACGATCTCCGGCGCAATGATTCTTGAACAGATGTTCGGCTTCAAAGGCATGGGCTTCCTGTTCCTGAGCGCGACCAGAACGGCGGACTACGATATGATCATGTTCCTTGAGGTTATTTACACCTTCATCGGACTGTTCGCGAACCTCGTTATCGACCTTACGTACGGTCTGGTTGACCCGCGTGTCCGCATCAGCAAGTAAGAGGGGGACGGCAATATGGAAAAGAAAAAGAAAGAAAACATCTTTCGTAAGCTTCTCAGATGGTTTGTCCGCGCTTTCTTCGGGCTGAGGTATGAAGAGAAGTGGTTCGGCAAGAAGCAGAGGGAACAGAAAGAAGTTGTTTATAAGAACGGCGTTCCGGACGATTCCGAACTGATCGTCAGCCCGGGCAGACAGGTATTCAACCGCTTCATGGAACGCAAGTTCGCGGTGATTTCCGTCATCGTCGTTCTGATCATGTTTGCGATCGTGTTCATTGCGCCGCACTTCATGACGAAGTACTACGATGCGTTCACCGAAACGACGCAGAAGGACCTTCCGCCGACGCTCTCCTTCATGAGCGTTCCGAAAGAGCTCCGCAACAACATCAAGATGATCGACAGCTACGGTCCGTTCTCAGTCGGTCTTTCCAAGGACGGCAAGGTCTATCTCTGGGGTATTGAGCGGATCGGCGCGTCCGGCGAGACCATGAAGATCCCGGATGAAGTCAAGAATGCCAAGATCGCTTTTGTTGCGGCAGGTCAGGACCATGCGATCGCGATCGGCGAGGACGGCAAGTTCTACGGCTGGGGCAGCAACCGTTTCGGTCAGTATGCCGTTAACGATGTGATTCTGAACAATCCGAACCTCGAGCCGGTTCCGGACGTTGTTCTGAACGGCGAGCTCGACGTCAGCCACATCAAGAAGGTCGCGTGCGGCTATCAGGCGAGCGCGATCCTGATGGACGACGGCACGCTCTATATCTGGGGCAACAAGCAGTCGTACTCCAACATGGATAAGTTTGTCGGGAAGGACAATATCCAGGATATCGACTTCACGCTGAACTACGTTGTCGGTCTTACCGACAAGCGGACGAGTGTCTATACCGGAACCAAGGGCCTGTACGATAAGGTCCGCAGCACGATCACGTCCGGCAAAGCGGTCAAGATCAAGGACTTCCTCGACGGAAGAACGATCACTGAGATCCGTTCCACGACCACCAACATCTGTCTGCTTCTGGACGACGGCAGCATCGCGCTGACCGGTGACTTCCAGACGGACAGCGTCGAGGTTCCGACGCTTCAGGAAGGCGAGTACATCATCGACATCGAAGCCGGTACGTACCACTACACCGCGCTCAGCAACCTCGGTCACGTCTATTCGTTCGGCGGCGACCACTACCGTCAGGCGGAAGCGCCCGTCGTAAACGGCGCGAAGAAGATCTTTGCAGGCGCATTCCAGAGCTACGCAGTGGACGGAGAAGGCAAGCTGCTCGACAGATGGGGTCTCAAGGGATACCTGTTCGGCACCGATGACCGCGGCGCGAACATCGCGGAGCGCGTTATCGCCGGCGGCCGCATCACGATGACGGTCGGCGCAATCGCCGTTATCATCGAGATCATCATCGGCGTTTCGATCGGTCTGATGGCGGGCTTCCTCGGCGGCTGGGTCGACATCTTCCTCATGCGTGTGGCGGAGGTGTTCAGTTCGATTCCGCTTTATCCGTTCATGTTGATTTTGAGCTCCCTGCTTGCGCAGGTCTCGATGACGACTGACCAAAGATTGTACATGATCATGGTCATCCTCGGTATTCTCGGCTGGCCCGGATTTGCGTACATCACCCGTGCGCAGGTTCTCGTCGCCCGCGAATCCGAGTATGTTACCGCAGCAAAGGCAATGGGCGTCAAGGAAACGCGAATCGCGTTCAAGCACATCCTGCCGAACATCATCTCGGTTATTCTCGTCAACATGACGCTGAGCTTCGCGGCATCCATGCAGACGGAGACGTCTCTGTCCTTCCTCGGTTTCGGCGTCAACTATCCGCAGCCGAGCTGGGGCAACATGCTCTCCCGTGCAAGTAACGCAACCGCGGCGATCAACTTCTGGTGGCAGTGGGTATTCACCTCTGCGATCCTCGTCTTCACGACGATCTGCATCAACACCATCGGCGACACGCTGCGCGACGTTATGGACCCGAAGTCCACAAATGATAAGTAAAGGAGGAAAAAGCTATGCCTTTGTTGGAAGTTAAACATCTTCACACCTTCTTTACGACAAAGAAAGGTATTGTCAAAGCGGTCAACGATGTGTCCTACACGCTTGAGTCGGGCAAGACCATCGGTATCGTCGGCGAATCCGGTTCCGGCAAGTCTGTTTCCGCAATGAGCATCCTGCAGCTTCTGGACGGCAACGGCTATATCGACAGCGGCGAAATCCTTCTGGAGGGAAAAGACCTCACGAAGTATACGCTGAAGCAGATGTACAACGTCCGCGGCAACGATATCTCCGTTATTTTCCAGGAGCCGATGACGAGCCTGAACCCGATCTACTCGGTTGACAGACAGCTTTCCGAACCGTTCATGGTCCACCAGGGCATGAACAAGAAGGAAGCGCACGAGCACGCGCTGCAGATGCTGTACGACGTACAGATTCCGAACCCGGAGGTCGTCATCAAGCAGTATCCGCATCAGCTGTCCGGCGGTATGCGTCAGCGTGTCATGATCGCTATGGCGCTTGCCTGTAAGCCCAAGATCCTGATTGCAGACGAACCGACGACGGCTCTGGACGTTACGATCCAGGCGCAGATCCTGAAGCTGATGAACGATCTGAAGCAATCGACCGGTACGGCGATCATCTTCATCACGCATGACCTCGGTGTTATCAACGAGATGGCGGATGATGTTGCGGTTATGTACTGCGGTCAGGTCGTTGAGCATGCGCCGGTCGACGTAATCTTCCAGGGCAGCGGCGAATTCAGCCATCCGTATACGGAAGGTCTGATGAATTCGATCCCGCGTCTTGAGAACGAAAACGACCGTCTCGACCCGATTCCCGGCGTCGTGCCGCATCCGCTTGCACTGCCGAAGGGCTGCAAGTTCGGTCCCCGCTGCAAATACTGCACGCAGAAGTGCGTCGACGAGGAGCCGGATCTTATCAATGTGAAACCGAACCAGAAGATCAGATGCTTCTATCCGAACAAGGAGGAACGGAACAGTGCCGAACACAAAGAAATTACTGTCAATCACTAATCTGAAGAAGTACTTCCCGGTTGCGAAGTCCTCCATCTTCCAGAAAAAGCGTCTGTACGTTCGTGCAAACGAGGACATCACGATCGACATCTACGAGGGTGAGACGCTCGGTATCGTCGGTGAGTCCGGCTGCGGAAAATCCACGCTCGGCCGCGTTCTTCTGCAGTTGTATTCGCAGACTGCGGGCTGCACGCTGTACTACGGCACGACCATCGACGAGATGACGCCGAAGTATGTACGTGAAACGATCGTCAAGGAATCGGAATATCGCAAAAAGCTTGAGAAGGCAGAGGAAAAAGCCGCAGAGCTGAAGAAGAAGGTCGAAGAGGCAGGCGGGGAAGACAAAGCGGATTCCTATCTGCTGCAGGAGAGCAACATCGCCGATTGCGAAGTGCAGACGCACCTGAGCAATATCGTCAAGATCTTCGGCGGTTTCTTCGCAAAGGACGATCCCGAAGCGCGCCGTCTGATGCTGGAGATCTACGGCGAGAACAGAAAGCGCAGAAGTATCGTCATGCGCCGGAAGACGCAGCAGGTCGACTTCGAGCATTTCGAGCATGCGCTCAGTGATGCGAAGCCGAATCAGAAAGCTTCGATCGAGAGCAAGATGAACAGGGCGAAGGAGACGCTCCGCCGTACGGATGAGAGCATCGCCGAGATGGATCGCAAGATCGCGGGTATTCAGGAAAAGCTCGACGCCGTCAAGGCGAAGTACGCGGGCGATCCGGAATTCGATAAGTATGAAGCGATGCGCGACAACGGTATCGACCTGGCGCGTCTGACCTATGCGGAAATGCGTACCCTCAGAAAGGATCTGCAGATCATCTTCCAGGATCCGTATTCCAGTCTGAATCCGCGTTTCACGGTCGGTCAGATCATCGAGGAAGGTCTTGTTACGCACAAGTTCTTCAAGCACGGTTCCTCTAAGCTGCGTGAGTACATCGTCGATACGATGGAAAAGTGCGGTCTGCAGGAATACATGCTGCATCGGTATCCGCACCAGTTCTCCGGCGGTCAGCGTCAGCGTATCTGCATTGCGCGTGCACTCGCGGTGCAGCCGAAGTTCGTTGTATGTGACGAGTGCGTTTCGGCTCTGGACGTTTCCATTCAGTCGCAGATCATCAACCTTCTGCAGGAGCTGAAGGAAAAACAGCATCTGACGTACATGTTCATTTCGCATGACCTGTCGGTCGTCAAATTCATTTCCGACCGTATCGCGGTTATGTATCTCGGCAACATCGTCGAGCTGTCCGACAAGAAGACGATCTTCAGCGATCCGCGCCATCCGTACACGGTCGCGCTGCTGTCCTCCATTCCGACAACGGAAGAAGGATCGGCGGACAAGGAACGCATTATTCTCGAAGGCAACATTCCGAGCCCCGTCAATCCGCCTGCAGGCTGCAAGTTCTGCACGCGCTGCTACATGGCGCAGGAGAAGTGCCGCAGAGTATCGCCGCCGCTTGTTGAGATCGAGCCCGGCCACTTCTGCGCATGCCATTTCCCGGAGCGGAAAATCGACGAGAATAAGAACTTCCTGTTCAAAGTCAAGACCACGAAGACTGAGGCAGAGTAATGCGGGCTTCGGAAGAAAACCGAAAGGAAGCATTGGAAGAAGAGGTGCAGCTTGAAAAGCACGACATGCTTGCGCTGTGGCTGTCCGGGATTTTGACCATCGGTCTCCCTTGCCTTTTATTGATTCTTCTGATCATCGGGATGACATTCCTGTTTTTCGGGGGTGCCTGCCACTGAAACCCAGACCAAACGGATTACGGGAGCCGGGCGTTTGCGCCCGGCTCCCGCTGTCTGACATGCCTGCGCAAAAGCATAGGTTCCTTTTCCGATCGGGAACGGTCGGCAAACGGGGGGAATATCTGCACGCTTGGTGCATACTGATCGCAGGGAACGGCAGGCGTATGCAGTATAAAGGAAAAAGACGGCGATTTTTCCAAAAAACTTTTGCGGAAATCAAACTTTTTCGTTGACAAACCGCGCGTGTTGTGGTAACTTATTCAAGGTGCCCCCGTTGGGGGCTCGTTTTTGATGGATATTTTTTAGGAGGAGCATCATAATGCGCGTTAAGATCACTTTGGCCTGCACCGAATGCAAGCAGAGAAATTACAACACGTTCAAGAACAAGAAGAACGACCCCGATCGTCTTGAGTTCAACAAGTACTGCCGTTTCTGCCGCAAGCACACGCTTCACAGAGAGTCCAAGTAACGGGAGAAAACCATGGCTAACGTACAGGATATGAAAGCAGAGAAAGCCGCAAAGACGCTTCGTCTCTTTACGATTCTGCTGCTGGTTGTCGGGATCGTAACGCTTGCGGTCTCGGTTTATGACATGGTGTCCGGCTCTTCGCTGTTGAAGCTGTTCGACGCAAAGACGGAAGAAGCTGCGGAAGCGACCGTGGATCCGAACCACGGCGGTCAGACCGTTGCATACGTGATGCTGGCTGTTTCTGCGCTGCTGCTTGTCATCGGCACGGTCATGCACCTTTGGAAGGGCAACTATCGTGCGTTCCAGGCAAGCTGCATCGCGGCGATCATCTTTGCGATGTATCCGCTGATCTTCTTCGCGGTCAACATCGGGGCGCATCTCTTTGCGCTGATCTATGCGCTGCTTGCGCTTGCGATCATCGTGCTTGCGATCATTGCGATGAAGTCCCGCTGGCAGGTCTACATCAAGGAGATGACCGGCGAGGTCAAAAAGCTCACGTGGCTCAATATGAAGGAGCTCGTGAAAGCGACGGCCGTCGTTTTGGTATTCGTCCTTGCATTTGCATTGCTGATCTACGTTCTGGATCTGATCTTCTACACGCCTGTGAAGGCGCTGCTGACCGGTTCTCAGACGGAGCAGACAACGACGACGGAACCCATCGAACTGCCCGAGATCGGCGACAGCACGGATGAGGGCGCGGAGAATAACGGTTAACGCCCATGAGTCAGGAAGCGAAAGGATCCGTTGTGGGTCAGGAAACGAAATGGTACGTGGTTCATACCTATTCCGGGTATGAGAACAAGGTCAAGGAAGACCTGATCAAGGCCGTCGACAATGCGGGACTTTCGGATATCATTCTGGACGTCATGTATCCGACGGAAGAGACCATTGAGATCCAGCCGAACGGAAAGCGCAAATCTGTTACGCATAAGGTTTATCCCGGCTACGTCATGGTCAAGATGATCGTTGACGTCGTTGAGAAGGAACGTCCCGAAGAGCGGGGCGGCGGCGTATCGCACGATCTGGAGATGAATCCGCGCGCATGGTACATCATCCGCAACACCCGCGGCGTCACGGGCTTTGTCGGTCCGGGAAGCAAGCCGGTACCTCTGAAGGATGAAGAGGTCGTGGCGATGGGCGTTGAGCGCATCCCGATCGTCCTCAACATCGAAGTCGGCGAAACCGTTCGCGTCGTGTCCGGACCGCTCGAGAACTTCCTCGGACGTGTCGACAAGATCGATCCCGAACGGCAGAAGGTCAAACTGTCCGTTTCCATGTTCGGCAGGGAGACCCCTGTGGAACTGGATTTCATCCAGGTCCAGAAAATCTGAAAAAACGAATCGCATTCGGTTTTCAAGAGACTGAACGCGAAGCGTTTCGTGGGAGGGGAGGCACCCCGCACCACAACTATAAATACAATATATAGGAGAAACAGCAATGGCAAAGAAAATCACAGGTTATGTGAAGCTGCAGATCCCCGCCGGTAAGGCAACGCCGGCGCCGCCCGTAGGTCCCGCACTGGGCCAGCACGGCGTGAACATCATGGGTTTCTGCAAAGAGTTCAATGAGCGCACGAACAAGCAGGCGGGTCTTATCATCCCCGTCGTGATCACGGTTTACGCGGATCACAGCTTCTCGTTCATCACCAAGACGCCTCCGGCGGCGGTCCTCATCAAGAAGGCTTGCGGCATCGAGTCGGCGTCCGGCACCCCGAACAAGACCAAGGTCGCCAAGATCACGAAGGCGCAGGTCCGCGAGATCGCGGAGCTCAAGATGCCCGACCTGAACGCGGCTTCCGTGGAAGCGGCCATGAGCATGGTCGCAGGCACCGCCCGTTCCATGGGTATTGTCGTTGTGGACTGAGGAGGAACGAACGATGAAGCACGGTAAGAATTATATCGAGAGCAAGAAGCTGATCGACAGCACCAAGCAGTACGACGTCCGCGAGGGCCTCGAAGCGGTGCTCGAGAGCGCAAAGGCAAAGTTTGACGAAACGATCGAAGTCTCCGTCCGTCTGGGCGTCGACTCCCGTCACGCAGACCAGCAGGTCCGCGGTGCGATCGTTCTGCCGCACGGCACGGGCAAGACCGTCCGCGTCCTCGTCTTCGCAAAGGCCGATAAGGCGCGCGAAGCACTCGAGGCAGGCGCAGATTTCGTCGGCGATGAAGACATGGTCAAGAAGATCCAGACCGAGAACTGGTTTGGATTCGACGTCTGCGTCGCGACCCCGGACATGATGGGTATCGTCGGCCGCATCGGCCGCGTCCTCGGTCCGAAGGGCTTGATGCCGAACCCGAAGAGCGGTACGGTCACCATGGACGTCACCAAGGCGATCCACGACATCAAAGCCGGTAAGGTCGAGTATCGTGTCGACAAGACCAACATCATCCACTGCCCGATCGGCAAGAAGTCCTTCGGCGTCGACAAGCTCGAAGAGAACCTCAACACCCTGATGGATGCGATCATCAAGGCGAAGCCGGCAGCGGCGAAGGGCACGTACCTCCGCAGCGTCGTGGTTTCCTCCACGATGGGCCCGGGCGTCAAGTTCAACTCGCTGAAGTTCTGAGCGTAACCACGAAAGAGACGGTTCAAAACCGTCTCTTTTTTGTTGCGTCTGCGGGGGCTTCTATGGTATACTGGTTCCAACGAAAACAGGAGGTCAGATACATGTGGAAATTCTCGGAACTACCCTATGAGCGCGTGGATGTGGACGCATTCATCGCGGACGGATTGAAACGGATCGACGCGTTCGAGCACGCGGCGACTGCCGAAGAAGCGATTGCGGCGTATTATGCGATGGACGAGGCGATGCAGAAAGTCGCGACGCAGTTCACGATCTCGCACATCCGCCACGACGTCAACACCAAGGACGAGTTCTATGATGCGGAGCAGACCTATTACGACCAGAACCTCAGTAAGACGATCGTGCTGAACGAGAAGCAGCTGAAGGCGATGGTGAACCATCCGTTCCGCAAGGAGCTGGAAGCCGCGCTCGGCAAGATCATCTTCACGCAGGCGGACGCACAGGTGAAGCTCGCCGACGAGCGCCTGATCCCGGGCATGACGCAGGACCAGATGCTGCGGAGCAAATACAGCAAGCTCACCGCGGGCTGCACGACCGAGTACATGGGCGAGACCTGCAATTTCTACGGACTGCTGAAATTCATGCAGAACCCGGACCGCAAGATCCGTGAAGGCGCGTTCCGCAAGTGGGCGGAAATGTACGCAGGGATCGCGGACGAGCTGGACGACATCTACGACGAGATGGTCAAGGTCCGCACCGAGCAGGCGAAGCTGATCGGCTATGAGAACTACATCCCGTTCGCATACCTGTCCCGCGGGCGCTACGATTACACGCAGCAGGACGTCGAGCGCTTCCGCGAGGGCGTCAAGCAGTATATCGTGCCCGCCGTCGCCCGCATCCACGAGCGGCAGGCAAAGCGCATCGGCGTCGATAAGCTGCGCTACTACGACGAATCCTTCTGCTATCCCGAGGGCAACCCCATGCCACACGGCACCGAGGAGGAAATGGTGAAGGCCGCGCAGGAGATGTACCGCGAGCTGAGCCCGGAGACCGGCGAGTTCTTCGATTTCATGGTCGAGCATCAGCTGTTCGATCTCACGTCGCGTCCCGGCAAGCATATGGGCGGCTACTGCACCGATCTCATGAGCCTGAAAGCGCCGTTCATCTTTTCGAACTTCAACGGCACCTCGGCGGACGTCGACGTGCTGACGCACGAGGCGGGGCACGCGTTTCAGGCGTACGTTGCGGCGCGCGCGATCAAGCTTTCCGAAACCTGGCAGGCGCCGATCGAGATCTGCGAGGTGCACTCCATGTCCATGGAGCACTTCACCTATCCGTGGATGGACAAGTTCTTCGGCGACGACGCGCCCAGATACCGCGAAGCGCACCTTTCCGCCGCGCTCGAGGTCATTCCGTACCTTACGATGGTCGACGAGTTCCAGCACCGCGTCTATGCAAAGCCGGAGATGACGCGCGACGAGCGCTACGGCGTCTGGCACGAGCTGGAGCAGGTCTATCTTCCGTGGCGCGATTACGACGGCGATCCGTTCCTCGAAAAGGGCGGATTCTGGATGCAGAAGCAGCACATCTTCCTGTATCCGTTCTATTACATCGACTATGCGCTGGCGCAGATGGGCGCGTTCGACTTCTTCCTCCGCATGCGCGAGAACCGCGAAAAGGCATGGAACGACTATCTTGCGTTGTGCAGGGCGGGCGGCACGGTCGGCTATTTCGATCTTCTGAAGATCGGCAACCTCCGAAATCCGTTCGACGAGAACACCGTGAAGGATATCAGCGAGGCGATCGAAGCGCTGCTGTAAATCGTTCTGTCAACGCGGGGAGTCCCTTGAAAGGACTCTCCGCTTTTTTGTTTACAAGTGTAAAAGAGTTGTAAGAAGCGAAAAAAAACCTTGACATTTTGCCTTATTCTTATATAATTAAGACAAGATTAATCTTATAAACTTAAGAATACCTCGAGGTACGCAAATGGACACAAGACTCAAAGACAACGAATGGATCATCCTGCATGCGGTATGGAAGCAGAATCCGATCGACCTGAAGTCGATCATCCGGTCCGTGCAGGAAGACAATCCGCAGATCGGCTGGGACTATAAGACCTATCACAGCTTTCTCCGGATCCTTTTGGACAAGGGGTATTTGAAGGCGGTGAAGTCCGGCAAAAACAATCTCTACAGCCCGGGCATCACGTACGAGGAAGCGATGTCGCTGGAGGCGGACAGCCTCATTTCCCGCCGGAACTTCTACGGCTCCGTTTCGGGGCTGATGATCAACATGGCGGAACAGGGCAAACTGACCGACCGTGAAAAGCAGGATCTGATGGAGCTTGCAAAGCGGCTGGCGAGAGGCGAGGTATGATCCTGACGTCGGAGGACGCGCAGACGATCCTGAAAACGCTTTTGGAGATCGGCGTCTTTGCTTCGGCGATCTTTGCGGCGATCATGGGATTCCGCTTGGCGTTCAAAAACAGGATCCGACCGGCGCTTCGGTTCGCTCTGTGGTTCCTGCTTCTGCTGCGGCTGACAGTCCCGTTTACCGTGAACAGCGCGGTGCATCTCATCGTGCTGCCTGCAAAGGAATCGGTCTCCGTACCGGTCGAGGCGCAGGCGGAAACGACGGTGCGTCCGGTCACGCCCGCCGCGGTCGCCGTAACGCCGAAGCCGTCTGTGCAAACGGACACGGCGCCCGTGCCGAAGGAAGAAGAACGCGAAGCCCGGAAGACGGCGGCGCGGCTTACGGTATGGCAGATCCTGCCGATGATCTGGATCGCGGGCGCGATCGTGCTTCTTGTGCGAAGGCTGTGGATGCGCGGGCTGCTTGCCGCCCGGCTGCGCGCCGGCGCAAGGATTCCCGATGCGGAAACCGTGCGGGAATTCCGGAACCTGTGCAGTGAGATGCGCATTCGCAGAGCGGTTCGGATCCTGGAGGTGCCGGACGTGACAAGTCCCGCGCTGACGATCGGGCTGCGGCCGACGGTCCTTCTGCCGACGACGCTCCTCGGAGCGGATCGGGAACGGGAACGCCGATTTGCGCTTCTGCACGAGCTGACGCATCTGAAGCGCGGCGATCATTGGGTGATGCTTTGGTACGGCATCCTGCGGTGCGTCTGGTGGTTTCATCCGATCGTCTGGCTGATGGAGAAGTCCTTTCGGACGGATATGGAGTCCGCCTGCGATGCAAAAGCGGTCCGGAGCATGAACGCGGAAGAAAAGCTTCTTTACGCGACGCTTCTGCTGGAGCTCGGAAAGGACCGGACCTTGTAGAAAAGGGGAACACGACATGCCGCACGGCGGCTGAACAGAAAGGAGAAAACGATGAAGTTATTCAATACAAAGAAATCCACGCAGGAGCTGATCGGACTCGGTATGGCGCTGCGTGCGGACAAAGATACGATGGAAACGCGGATCCGTGGGATCTTCGGCAGACAAAAGACTGCGCGCGGCGCGTCCGCTGCGGCGATCCTGCTGATTCTTGTGCTGGTGTTTGCTTGCTTTACAACGGCTTGCCGCCCGGTTCTTGCCGAGGTATCGCCGAAGAAAGCGCCCGCTTTTGACGACAATTCTCAGCCAGCTGCGCAGAGCGCGTCGCTGCTGCAGTTTGACGGATATGCCAAGGGCGTCGTCGACGGAAACAAGATCACCGTGACGGACGCTAAAGGTGCAAAGCACGAATTCACCTGGGTGGACGAGGGCGTTCGGCAGTACTCGAAACCGATCCCGGAGGGAACGTATGCGTCCCCCGCGGACGTCGCGCTGCATGCCGCGGAGGCTGCCGTGACGATCTCCTGCGGCAAGATTCCCTCGAGCGAGATCCATATCAACCAATATCAGAACGAGGGGATGGACCTTGTTTACTACGGGATCGGCTTTGACGGAAGCCCGTTTGAAACGGACGGATCCGCGTACGGATATGCGGACGCCGTGACCGGAACCCTGCTGCTTCTGGACATGAACGACTGGGGCGTGCAGGCAAAGCAGTACGGCAGCGAAACCATGAACGGGAAGATTTCCTCCTGGAACTGGGAGGATGAACGGTACGCGGCGGCGCACACCTCCGAAAAAGCGCTTGCAACGGCGACGGAGCTGATCCGCACCTGCTTCCCGACGGGAGAAATCATTCCGCAGAATCCCAACGTGTGGGACGCCGGCTCGCACACGGACGGTGAGCAGATCGGCTGGGCAGGCGGATATGCAGCCATTGTGGACGCCTATATCCGGATGGACAAGGATCCCTGCTATTATGTGCAGGTTGCCGTGCCGCTTGAGGACGGCGTCGAACCGCATATCACGATCTTCGGCTGCTATCCGCTCGGCTGGGACTACTGCTGCAATCAGATACATGATCCTGCTGTGCTCAAACAAGAGTTGGCAGACTTGGAAGCTATCCGAAACGGCACGCTGAACACGGACGACGGTGCATATGAGCCTGTTCCTACGCCTGTGCCGGGCGCGTCCGATCTCGCGGCGTATGCCGATCAGGCGGAAGCATATATGGGTCAGACCTTCACGCCGATGGCGGAAGACTGGAAGGAGGGCGACAGCCCCGAGGAGCTTTCCAAGATCTTCCTCGTTCGCATCGGCGCGTATCTGGACGACGGGTACGAAAGCAGCGAGCCGACCCGCGACCCGAGTGCGGTTTTTGCCGAGGCAAAACGCGGCAACGTGCTTCGCTTTGCATGGAACGATCAGGTACGCTATGCGGTTTATATCGGCGACGGACAGATGGTGTTTGCCGACGCGGAAAAGGATCGGATGATCTGCTGCGCGTATGTCGCGGACTGGCTGAACGATGCGAACGGGAAACCGGACTGCACCTGCAGCATTCTGACCTGGCGCTGACAGGCGAATTCGAAACGGGGACGGGAAACCGTCCCTGTTTCTTGCATATAAATATAATATTATACATATATCAAATATAATGTAATTGACATAGATCAAGCGCATGTGGTAGAATCGGCATAGCGTAACGAAAGGGTACAGGCATTTATGAAGTCACAAATCAAATCACATGAAACGATCCGGCGGCTTACGATGGCGGCGATGCTGACCTCGGTTGCCGCCGTGCTGCAGTATATAGAGATCTCCGTTCCGATCATGCCGTCGTTTGTCAAGCTGGACATGAGTGATCTGCCGGCGCTGCTGGGCGCGTTTTCCCTCGGTCCGTGGTGGGGCGTTCTGATCCAGCTGATGAAGAATCTGATGCATCTGCCGTTCGGATCGTCCGCAGGCGTGGGTGAGCTGTGCAATTTCATCCTGGGCAGCGTGTTCGTTCTGGTCGCGGGATTGGTGTACTTCCGGCGTAAGACGCGCGGCACGGCGCTGCTCGGCTCCGTACTCGGCGCAGCCGCAATGGCGGCGGTCAGCCTTCCGCTGAACTATTATCTGATCTATCCGGCGTACGTGACGGTGCTGCATTTTCCGGAGGAGCAGATCATCAAAGCATACGAGGCGATCTTCGGAAACGTCGCACACATTCCGACCGCGAATCCGCTTCTGAACTGCCTTCTGATCTTCAATGTGACCTTCACGTTCGTGAAAGGGCTTCTCAACATGCTGATCTGCCGGTTTATCTATAAGCCGCTTTCCAAGACGGTTCTGAGCAAAGGTCTGCTGTCGGAGGAACAGAAGCTGAACGTCGTCGATCTGAAGAAGAGAAGGCGCAACCTGTGGATCCTGACGGCGGTCGGCATTCTGCTTCTCGTGATCCAGGCGTTCCTGTGGGCAGTCAGATGCTTCCCGGAGACGTTTGCGTTTGCGAAGCCGTTCGTCAAGATGACGGGCGCAATGGACAAACTGCTTGCCGATCCGGAAAAACCCGGGCTTCAGAAGGCGGTCGCCGTCCTTGCGTTCAATGCCGTCGCCGCGGTCGGTCTGCTGTGCGTCGTGCTCGGCGCGGTGAATCTTGTGCGGCTGAAGAAGCTTCAGAAGGAACAGATCGCGGAGGAACCCGCAAATTCTGCGGAATCTCTTGATAAACCTATGTAAATTTGTTATACTGATATTTACCGTGAGCGATCGGAAAAGGAGACCCGGATGAACCTCGCATACTACGTAAACTATGTGACCATCGTGGAGGAAGGCAGCCTGACGGCGGCGGCGCGAAAGCTGCGGATCGCGCAGCCCGCGCTCTCGAACCAGATCAAGGCGCTCGAAACCGCGTACGGCGCACGGCTGTTTTATCGCGGGGCGAGAAAGCTCGAACTGACCGACGCGGGACAGATCCTCTATCAAAAGGCGAAATGGATGATGGAGGTCGAGACCGAGGCGCGCAACGAGATCGCGTCCGGCTTCGGCGGCACGAAGGGAACGCTTCGCATCGGGATCACGTCGTCGTTCGAAAACGAGCGGCTGTTCGACGCGCTGACCGCGTTTGCGGACCGCTGTCCCGACGCGGAGATCACGGTCTATGAAGCCGAGCTTCCGGAGCTTCTCAAGAAGCTGCAGAACGGCAAGGTCGAGGCGATCTTCGTGCGTCCGATCAAAAGCGACGTCGAAAACCTCGAGGTGCTCTACACACATCCGGACACGCTCGTCGCGGCATACCTGCCCGGCGCGTTCTTCGGAGAGGAGCCGGGGGACACGACCACGTTCGAACGGCTCGGCGAGCTTCCGCTTTCGATGCTGGAACGCAGCCTTCCGGCGTTCAAAAACGCGTTTCGGGAGAAGGGGCTTTCGCTTTCGCCGAAGTATGTGAGCACGCGCATGCAGGTGGCATTGAACTGGGCGCGGGCGGGCAAGGCGGTCGCGCTGGTTCCGAAGAGCGCAACGGAGGCGCTGGGCTTCTGCGACCTTGCGGAAAAGACCGTTTCGGACAGCGACATGCTGGTCCCCGCGATGACGATCATCGCGCAGAAGCGCAAGTACCGGTCGCGCATCGTGAACAACTTTTTGAACCTGCTCTCGGAGCGGTACGGATATCAATACACGGAGCCGATCGACGGATCGGACCGCGAAAAAGGAGAATAACATGAAACGCTTTCTTTCCATCCTGACGGCAGCGCTGCTTTTCATTGCGGCGATCGGCTGCGCGAAT
>CADAPG010000016.1 GCA_902789675.1 uncultured Eubacteriales bacterium | reverse complement strand
CGGAACGGCATTCACCGTCCCCGAACAGCCCGCGCCCGTTCTGCGCGAGCCGGAGCGGAAGCCGCACTGCAAACGCAGCGCCGCCGCTCTGCTTCTGGGTGCCGGGACGTTCGTATTCGGCATGTTGACGCTTTTGGGAAAGATCCTCTGTTTCGATCTCAAGATCCTGTACGGCACCGCGGTCGTGACCTTCTTCCTTGCGCCGCTTGCCTGCTGCTTCGGACTGTCCGGCATCGTCGCCCGCATCCGGGACCGCGAAAAGCGCGGCTTACCCTCGGCGATCGTCGGGCTGCTCCTCGGTCTCGTCTTCGGGCTTCTTGCCGCCTATTGCCTTGTCATGCGCGTCTTCCGCGCGTAACCCATCGAAAACAGGAATCATATGTGTCATTCTGAGGCAAAGCCGAAGAATCTTTCGGCAGCGCAGCCTATTCGGAATGATAATCTTCGGACGGTCCCGCCGTCCTTTTTACAATTTATACGCTTTTTTGACACATCCGTATGCTATGCTGATTGCATGGAGGTGGGAGCATGAATCGAATCCGTGTCATTTGTCTTTTGATCGCGCTTTGTCTGCTGCTTGCGTGCGAGCCGACGGAAACGCCTTCCGAACCGGAGGAAACGGCTTCAACGCCGTCGCCGGTCCCGACGCCCAAGGACGCAAAGGAAGCCGCGCTTCTGTACGAGGGCGAACATGTAAACCTGTACTGTGCCCGTTCCGAAACCGAACTCGGGATCATCGTAGAAGAATCGGATTGGGAAAAACCGACGATGTTTTATCAGCCGCTGCCGGGAACGGAGGGACAGGAGACGCTGCGCCTTTCGATGGTTCGCAAGGAAGGCGGCGAAACGAATCCGGAACAGATCCTTACGGTTTATTATACTGACGCAAACGGGGAGCTGTGCGGGTACAGCTTCGATCACACAGTTTCGGATTGGCCCTATTTTTATCCGGTATCGGACAGACCGGCGCTGACGCTGACGGAGGACAGCCAAAGGGCTTTCGGCGACGTCATGCTGATCGGCTATCAGTATGAAGAATTCAGATCGGAGTATGCCGGGAAGAATCCCGACGGTTGGGAGGCGCAGTGTCAGCGCAGAATTCTCGATGCGCTGTACAACGTCTATGAAGATGCGCTCCCGCCGTATCTGCACGAGGAGACTTCAAAAGACGAAGAAGACGGTATGGATGAATCAATCGTCATGCAGACGGAGCTCGATCGGTTCTTCCGCAGCGTGATTGATCGTCCGAACCTTGTGCCGGATCGGATGTTTGAGGGCGAGGAGGATCCGAGCCTTCTGCCCGGGCAGGTGCTGGTTTACCCAAATGACTACTACGCATGGGCAACCGTGAAGCAGGTGGTTTGGGTGTCGGACAGCGAGCGGATCCTTTACGGATACGGGTGCGAGGGGGAAGGATGGTCCCGGAACGGTGTCATCTGCCGTGTTGTTTCTGCGGACGGGTATCTCGGCTGGACAATCAAGAGCACGGACATTTACAAGGCGATTCAGATGGAGCGCGATTCTACGATCGTCTTCGTGCCCGCCGCGTAATCCGTTCGATCAAAAGACAGCGAAGCGACCCGGAAAACCGGGTCGCTTCTTCGTATGTAAGGGGGAGGACAGAGGATAGGGATTATTCTTTCGGAGTGTTGTTCTGCGCTTCCCGGGCTTTCTGCGCCTTCTCACGGTTCTTTCTGACGCGGCGCTTGATGCCCTTGACGATCAGGATGACGATCAGCACATGGACGCCGAGGAACACGAGGACCACGATGATCTCGGGTGCGGAGCCGAACAGCCATGCGCCGAGGTCGCGGAAGAACTCGCCGACGGATTCCAGGCTTTCCTTGAACCGGCGGGAGACCTCCTGTCCGAAGGTTTCCTTTTCGACCTGCGTTTCCTTTTCGACCTCGTTGACGGAAAGCGACACGGTGGACAGCGCGATCTGATCGTCGTAGGTGCGGAGGATCGCTTCATAGGATTCGATCTCGTAGCGCACGTAGGTCAGACGGTCCTGCACGGTGATGATGTCTTCGACGGTTTCCGCCTTTGCCAGGATCTCCATCAGCGCCTGCTGTTCGATACGCAGGGATTCAAGGTGCTTTTCGGAATCCACGTAGTTCGTCGTCACGTCCCGGAGACCGGTGTTGATGCTCGTGACGTTGCCGAGCTCGGAAACGGCGCTCAGGAAATCGTCAAGCCGGTCTGCGGGGATACGGATCGTGTAGTGCGCGTTGCGCAGCTGCTGACCGTTGCGGTATCCGCGGTTGCCGATGCTGCTGGATTCCGTATAGCCGCCGAAGCTCTCCACGGAGGCGATCAGCTTTTCCAGAAACGCATCGAACGCAAGCGTCTCAATGCTCATGTCGGCGTTGCGGATGATCTTGCGGTTGCTGAGCGCCTGAGAGGAATTCGGCGCGGGCGCCGGGGCGTTGTTTGCGCCGTAAGCCGCCTTCGCTTCGGTCGGCACCTCCATGGGCGCCTCCGCCTCCGCGTAGTACATGTCGGCGGTTTCGGACATCTGATAGCTGTTCTCGTATGCGGCGGACTTTGCGGAAGCAGAGCAGCCGACGGCGGTGCAGAGCAGCAGGAGGATCGCAAGCGCGACCGGGATGATCTTTTTCATGGCAGTTCTCCTTTTCTTGTTTTCACTATATAGACAATGCAGGATGGAAAAATGTTACATCCTTTGTCAATAAAACTGCGAACAATGTCATTCGGTTGCAAAAAAACCGCATTTCTGCGGGCAATCGGCGTTCAGTTGTTCCAGAACCCGGAGAAAACAATCTCCGCGGGACCGGTCATGTATACGTGGTTGTCAGCTTCCGACCATTCGATCGTCAGCGTACCGAGCGCGATCTCGACCGCAACGGTCCTGCCGGTCTTTTCCCTGAGCGCGCAGGCGACGGCAGCCGAGCATGCGCCGGTGCCGCAGGCAAGCGTGCAGCCGCAGCCGCGTTCCCAGGTGCGCATCTTCACGCGGTCCGGCGCAAGCACCTGCACGAAATCGACGTTCGTGCGCTCGGGGAACAGCGGATCGTGCTCGATCAATGGACCGTACTTCGGCACGTCGGATTCGTCCAGCGGATCGACGAACACAATCGTATGCGGCACGCCGACGCGCAGCGCCGTACAGGAGAACGTGCGTCCGTCCTCTGTGAGGCTCAGATCGATCGCGCGCCCCTCGACCTTTGCGGGAACATCCTCGGCTTCCAGAAGCGGTTCGCCCATGTCGACGCGCACGCCGTCCACGCGCCCGTTTTTCAGGATGATGCGCGGCTTCATCACGCCGGCGCCGGTTTCGACCGTAAACTCCGTGCCGCGCACGACGCCGTTTTCGAAGCAGTAGCGGGAGAACGCGCGGATGCCGTTGCCGCACATTTCGGCTTCGCTGCCGTCCGCGTTGATGATGCGCATGCGCACGTCCGCGATCGCGGAGTTCAAAAGGGTCAGCGTGCCGTCCGCGCCGACGCCTGTGTGGCGGTCGCAGACCTTCACGGTCAGCGCGGTCCAGTCGATATCATCGCGATCCCTGCCGTCGAACAGCACGAAGTCGTTTCCGAGTCCGTGTACCTTATAAAACTTCATTCCGAATCCTCCCCGAACATCTCTTCAAAAATCTCGTCCGCGTAGGCGTGCACCACCGATTCGAACTTCCGGTACGCGGTCAGAAACCGCTTGCCGCGCTCCGTGAGAGACGCGCCGCCGCCGCCTTTGCCGCCGACGGCGGAATCGAGCAGCGGAAAGCCGAGCGCATTTTCGGCGGTCTTCACGATGCGCCATGCCTTCGAGTACGCCATGCCCATGTCCATCGTCGCCTTCCTGAGCGAATGCGTTTCTTCCACGCGCTCCAGAAGCTCCGCAATGCCCGGACCGAAGATCTTTTCCTCGCCGTACACGCGCAGCATCAGCGTATACCGAAGCTTTGCCGCCATCTTTGCCTCCTGCGCAAACTATTTCGTATATCATTATACTGCAGACGCAGGAAAAACGCAAGTTTCTTTCCGATCCCGCATAATCTTTGCAGAGAAGACGAAAAAGGAGTGTTCGACATGGAGATACGAAAAACGACGCTTTTGACGGAAACCCTGTTCGGGGAGACGACGGCGCAGGCGCAGATGGAGAGCGCGATCCCGCTGCCGCAGGGAAAGACGCTCGAGCGGGTGCTGTCCGCGGAGAGCGAAGCGGCAATCACGGACGTGAACTGCCGCGACGGCGCGATCGTCGTCACCGGCACGATGACCCTGAAGCCCACGGTGGAATCCGCAGACCGGCAGCCGTATGCCTTCGAGGCGGCGGCGGAGTTCTCGCACACGATCCGCATGGAGGGCGTCACGCCCGACATGAACGCGCGCGTGAGCGCGGAGATCCCGGCGTGCAGCCTGCGACGCGAGGACGGGGGACTGCGGCTGAAGGCGACGGTCCAGCTGCGTACGGCGGTGTTTCAGCCGACGCAGATCGACTGTATCACGGGATTGGACGACGCAAGGGGCGCGGAGGTGCAGACGGCGGCGGTCACGCTGAAAAAACGCACGCTGCTCGGCGCGCACAGCCTCCGGATGAGCGAGCCGATCGACGCGCCGCGCGGCATGACCGTGATCCGGGCAAGCGCGACGCCGCTCGTCAACGGACTTGTCAAGAGCACGGAGGGCATGCTGCCGCAGGGCGAGCTTCGGCTCTGCGTGCTGTACGGTGCGGCGGACGGCGGGATCCGGCGGGAACAGTACGTGATCCCGTTTTCCGACGTCGTCGCCTGCGAGCCGGGGGAGAACGCGTTTGCCTCGGCGACGCTGACCTCGCTGTCGGTCACGATCGAGGACGAGGGAACGGCGACGGTCGACGCGGCGCTGTCGATCGGCGTGTACGGATGCACCTCGGAAACGCTGCGGATCCTGACCGACGCCTACGACACGGCGTCCGATTTCTCCTGCGGCGTGCGGCGCGCGTACGCGGAGAATTACGAAGGCGCCTGGAGCCAGACCGTGCAGCTCAACGAAAGCATTCCGGTCCCCTCGCACATGAAGGACGCGTACCTGCCCCTGTATGCGGCGCTGCGTCCCGCGGTGACGCGCGCTGCGGTCGAAGACGGCAAGGGCGTGTTCGAGGGCGTGCTGGCGGTCACGGTCGTCTATCGCGACGACGACGGCATCAAGCAGAGCTTCACCGCCGAGCTCCCGCTGCTGTTCGAGACGGAGGCGAAAGGCACGCTGCCGATCGTGCGGTTCCGCGCGTTCGACGCGACGCTTTCGGGAAGCGGACGCACCGTCGCGTTCGGCGCGACGGTGTCGGTCGAGGCGGAATGGTACCGCGCGATCGCGTTCGATCATGTCCCGGAGCTCGGACCCGGAACCCCGTGCGAAACGGACTGCGGTATGCTCGTGTGGTTTGCCGATCCGGATGAAACGGTCTTTTCCGTGGGCAAGCGTTTCGGCGTGCCGACCGCACGGGTTCGCGCCTGCAATCCGACGCTTTCGGAGCCGATCAAAGAGGGCACGCCGGTGCTTCTGATCCGTTCCAACTGAACCGTTTTCCTCACATCCGCTCCTTCGCGGGCGGATGTTTTTTTGTCCTTCGGAATACCGAAAAATATATTCTGTTTTTGCGGGCAAAACGGCGGGTCCGTCGGTTGACTTTTATGCGCAAAGTGGTATCATGAAAACGTTGGGAAATCCCAAAAATAACTATTATCGGAGGAGCTATGAACAGCTATATCGAACGTGTCCTCGCGGACGTTGAACGCCGCGACAAGAACGAGCCGGAATTCCTTCAGACCGTTGAAGAAGTTCTGAAATCTCTGGAAGTCATCGTTTCCCGTCATCCCGAATATGAAGCGAACGGTCTTCTTGAGCGCATGGTGGAGCCGGAGCGCGTCATCGAGTTCCGCGTACCGTGGATCGACGATCAGGGCGCTGTCCGCATCAACCGCGGCTTCCGCGTTCAGTTCAACAGCGCGATCGGACCGTACAAGGGCGGCATCCGTTTCAACAAGAACGTCAACCTGTCCGTCATGAAGTTCCTCGGCTTCGAGCAGACCTTCAAGAACAGCCTGACCTCGCTCCCGATGGGCGGCGGCAAGGGTGGCGCGGACTTCGATCCGACCGGCAAGAGCGATCGCGAGATCATGCGTTTCTGCCAGAGCTTCATGACTGAGCTCTATCGTCACATCGGTCCGAACGTGGACGTTCCGGCAGGCGACATGGGCGTCGGCGGACGTGAGATCGGCTATATGTTCGGTCAGTACAAGCGCATCCGCAATGCGTACGAGAACGGCGTTCTCACCGGCAAGGGCCTCAGCTTCGGCGGTTCCCTCATTCGTCCGGAAGCGACCGGTTACGGCGCAGTGTACTATCTCTGCGAAGTTCTGAAGCATCAGAATGACACGATCGAAGGCAAGACCATCGCGGTCTCCGGCTTCGGCAATGTTGCATGGGGCGTCACCAAGAAGGCTGCTCAGCTGGGCGCAAAGGTCGTCACGCTCTCCGGCCCGGACGGCTACATCTACGATCCGGACGGCGTCGTCACCGAGGAGAAGATCAACTACATGCTCGAGATGAACGCATCCCGCCGCAACCGCGTGCAGGACTATGCGGACAAGTTCGGCGTCGAGTTCTTCCCGGGCGAGAAGCCCTTCGGCCGCAAGGTCGACATCGTCATGCCGTGCGCAATGCAGAACGACGTGCACATGGATTCCGCTGAAAAGATCGCGGCAAACGGCGTCAAGTACTACATCGAAGTTGCGAACATGCCGACGACCAACGACGCGCTGTTCTTCCTGATGGGCCAGGAAGGCATGGTCGTTGCTCCGTCCAAGGCGGTCAACGCGGGCGGCGTTGCGGTTTCCGGTCTCGAAATGAGCCAGAACTCCGAGCGTCTCTCCTGGAGCGCAGAGGAAGTTGACACGAAGCTCCACAACATCATGATCAACATCCACAAGGCTTCCATGGAAGCGGCGGAAGAGTGCGGCCTCGGCTACAACCTGGTTGCGGGCGCGAACATCGCGGGCTTCAAGAAGGTTGCGGACGCCATGCTGGCACAGGGCATCGTCTGATCCCGAAATCCGATAATCTCCCAATCAAAAAGGACTTCCTTCGGGAAGTCCTTTTTCATGCCCTGCGGGGCGTTCACGGCGCATAATAACAGCGGGACCGAACCGGTCCCGCCGTTTGTCGTAAATGGATGTTTACTTGTCAGTATGGATGTCGACCTGCTGATGCGCAAGCGGAATGTTGTTCTCGATCAGCTTTGCCTGCACCGCATTGTTCAGCGCGAAGTAGACCGACCAGTAGTCGCCGGACTTGAACCATGCGCGGAGCTTGAACGTCGGGAGACCGCCTTCCGTTACGGTGACGAAGGTCTCGGGCGCGGGATCGTCGAGCACCAGTTCGTTGTCCTTTGCGCATTCGAACATCAGCTTCTGCACCTTGTCGCGATCCGCTGCCGGGCTCAGCGTGACGTCGATGTCGAGACGGCGAAGCTCATTCGTGTTGAGGTTCTTGATCGCGGAGTTGGCAAGCGCGCCGTTCGGCAGCGTGATGCGGAGGTTGTCCGGCGTGTCGATCGTCGTATAGAACAGCGTGACTTCGCGGACCGTGCCCTCATGCGCGCCGTCGCTGATAAAATCGCCGACATGGAACGGACGGAACACCAGCAGCATGATGCCGCCTGCAAAGTTCGCGAGCGAGCCCTGCAGCGCAAGACCGATCGCCAGACCGCAGGAGCCGAGCACCGCAATGATCGAAGCGGTCGGAACGCCGACGGTCGCTACCGCAAGCAGAATGACGAGCACGTAGCCGAGCACCTTGATCCCGCTGATTGCAACCGTCTGTACCTCGGATGCGAGCTTCTGATACCATTTGGTCTTTTTGATGATCTTGATCAACAGCTTCACGAGCAGCAGTCCGACGATCAGGATCGCCAATCCCGCAACAAGCTTCATTGCAAACGCGCCGATGCCGTCGCCGAACTTCTCCGAGATCGCGTTTGACAGTCTCTCTGCCCAAGTCAGTTTCTCTTCCATGATTGTTCCTCCTTATTTTTTGGATCAGATACAGTATAGCAGATTCCGCGCGGTTTGTTAAGAGCAAATCTGATATTTATATATAATATTCCGGGAATGCCTGACGAACAGACAAAAACGGTTCTCCCGCAGGAGAACCGTTCCGAACTTGCCGAAGGGATCTATGTCGAGGGCGCGCATCTGGGCGCCCTCAGAATTCAGTTCTGTCCCGCTTCCGCGATGTTCAGCGCGTGGTCGCTGATACGCTCGAGGTCGGTGAGCGCTTCCACATAGAGCATGCCGATCTCCGCGGAGCACTTGCCCTCAGACAGGCGCTTGATGTGGTTGTTCTCGTACAGATCGACGAGATCGTCAACCTCCTGCTCGCGTTCCGCAATGCCGGAAAGCGGCATCGCCTTCGGATTCTCCATGCAGGTGTGCGCGTCTTCGACGATGGTGAGGACCTTCAGGAACAGCGGCGCGATCTCGTCCATCGCGGCGTCGGAGAAGCTGAGCTTCCGTTCGCGCATGTGCTGGACGTAGCCCGCAATGTTGTTCGCGTGGTCGCCGATGCGTTCGTAGTCCACGATGACATGATGCATCCGATCGACGGAGCGCGCGTCGGCTTCGCCGAGACCGTTGCGGTTGATCTCGACGAGGTACTTCGAGATCTCGGAGTTCAGCCAGTCGAGCGTTTCCTCGTTTTCGCTGATGCCGTCAAGGTCGTTCTTGCGCGGCGCGGTCAGCGCGGCATAGACCTTTTTGAGGTTCTCAAGCGCAATGCCGTACATGCGCTCGGTCTCCTTTTCCACGGAAGCAACCGCCGTCACGGAGGAACCGAAGTCCTTGCCGCCGACGATGTGCAGAAGGCGTCTGCCTTCGAGCTTGTCTTCACCGCGGATGATCAGCCGCGAGAGCTTGATCAGAAGCGACGAGAGCGGGAACATGAGCACGGTCGCCGCGATCTTCAGGAAGGTGTTTGCGTTTGCAAGCTGCTGCGCGTAGTTCGGACCGCCGTTGACCGTGCCGGAAATGCGCGCAATGAAGTCGAGCACGCCCGGGAAGATCTGCAGCAGAATGACGCAGATGATGCAGGCGAATACGTTGAACAGCACATGGATGCAGGCGGTGCGCTTCGCGTCCTTCGTGCCGCCGATCGAGGCGAGCACCGAGACGGTCGTGCAGCCGATGTTCTGACCGCAGATGAGGTACACCGCAATGCCGAGCGGGTTCGTGCCGAGCGCGCCGGACATCGCCATTGCCTGCAGAACGCCGACCGAAGCGGACACGCTCTGCAGCGCCATCGTCATGACCGTGCCGACGAGCACCGCCAGGATCGGCGCGCCGTCAAGGCTGCGGATCAGGTTTGTGAACCATTCGACCTGCGCGAGCACCTTCATATGGTCCTTCATGAGCGTCATGCCCATGAACAGAAGCCCCAATCCGGTCAGCGCGTACAGGATATCGCTCCACGGACGCTTCTTGAGAAACGTCATCAGCATCACGCCGACGAACGCGATGATCGGGGCGTAGGCGTCGATGTTGAACGCAATGAGCTGACCGGTGATGGTCGTACCGACGTTCGCGCCCATGATGACGCCGACGGCGTTCTCAAGCGGCATCAGCCCCGCGTTGACAAAGCCGACGGTCATGACCGAAACCGCGTTCGAGCTCTGGATGATACCCGTGATCACCGTGCCGACAAGAAGCCCCAGAAACCGGTTTTTCGTCAGCTTTTCGAGAATCGACTTGAGCTTTGCGCCCGCCAGCCGCTCGATGCCGTTTCCCATGATCTTGATGCCGAACAGGAAGATCGCGATGCCGCCGATGATCCCAAGCAGATTGGCAAGCGGGATGTGTGCAAGCGGTGCATTTTCCAAAAGCATAGTAATCCTTCCTCCCTCACATTCTCCTGTCTGTATCGTAACAGAAACGCTGTGCGTTTGCAACCGGATTCCGTAAACTATTTACGTAAAATGCGTGTAAAAAAGGACCCGTCTTCCGACAGGTCCGTTCATTGCAATCAGGATTCGGTTTTTTCAGCTTCCATCTCGATGACCTTCCGGAACTGCGTTTCGTACAGTTCGCGGTAGATGCCGTTTTGCGCAAGCAATTCGTCGTGCGTGCCCTGCTCGGCGATCGTGCCGTTTGCGACGACCAGGATGCGATCCGCCTTCAGGATCGTCGAGAGCCGATGCGCGATGACGATGGTCGTGCGGCCTTCCATCAAATGCTCGAGGGCGTCCTGGATCGCGTTCTCGGAGATCGAGTCGAGCGCGGAGGTCGCCTCGTCGAGGATCAGGATACTCGGATCCTTCAGGATGATCCGAGCAAGCGAAAGCCGCTGCTTTTCGCCGCCGGACAGCTTCAGCCCACGGTTGCCCACGACTGTGTCGAGCCCGTCCGGCTGGTTCTCGATGAACTCGGTCAGACTTGCGGTTTTGATCACGTCCGTCAGTTCTTCGTCCGTCGCGTTTTCCTTGGCATAGAGCAGATTGTCGCGGATCGTGCCGTTGAACAGGTACGAATCCTGCGTAACGACGCCGATGCTTCGGCGAAGGTACGGAACATCGAAGTCGCGCACGTCGGTGTCGCCGATCTTTACGCTGCCTTCGTTGACGTCGTAGAGACGGGGGAGAAGGTTCACGATCGTGCTCTTGCCGGAGCCGGAGGGACCGACGATGGCGTACATCTTTCCGGCGGGCACGGTGAAGGTCACGTCCGAGAGAAGCGGCTTTTCGGGCGAATACGAGAACGCGACGTGCTCGTAGCGAATGTCCTCGTGCTTGACGATCGGACGGCGCGCGTGCTCCGGCTGCCGGATCGCCGGGACCATGTCGTAGTAATCGAAGATGCGGGTGAACAGCGCGAGCGACCGTGTGAAGTCCACGTGGATGTTGAGAAGCGACTGGACCGGGCGGTAGAGCCGGTTGATCAGCATGACCGTCGACGTGATGATGCCGACGTTCAGCGTCGGGTCGATCTCCCGGATGATGAACCAGCCGCCGGCAAAATAGATCAGAAGCGGACCGATCTCCGTGAACATGCCCATCAGCACCATGAACCATTTGCCGCTGCGCTGTTCCTTCATTGAAAGTCGCGTGACCTCGTCGTTGACCTTTTCAAAGCGCTGCTGTTCGCGCTTTTCGCGGGTAAAGAGCTTGACGAGCAGCGAGCCGGAGACGGAAAGCGTTTCGTTGACGAGCTGGTTCATCTCGTCATTTTTCGCCTGGCTCTCGGACAGCAGCTTCCAGCGCGTTTTGCCCGCCGAACGCGTCGGGATGATCAGCAGCGGAATGATCAGGATCCCGACCAGAGCGAGCTGCCAGCTCATCGTGAACAGCGCCACAAGCGTGGTCACGACGATCACGATGTTGCGGACGATGCTCGTCAGCGTGCCCGAGATCACGCTCGATACGCCGGCGATGTCGCTGTTCATGCGCGTGATGATATCGCCCTGCTTTTCGGTGGTGAAGAATGCGTGCGGCATGGACAGCAGATGACCGTACATCTGGTTTTTCATGTCGTAGATGATCCTGTTCGAGATCCACGCGTTGATGTAGCTTTCGAGGACCCCGATCACCTGCGACACGGTCAGCGTCACAAACGCCGCGATCAGAAGCTGGATCAGAAGCTTCATGTTCTTGCCGACCAGCGCTTCGTTGACGATCCGGCCGGTGATGATGCTGGGCAGCAGTCCCACGCCCGCAGAGACGAGGATCGTCAGAAAGACGAGCAGAAACTGCAGCCAGTACGGCTTGAGATAGCCGAGGATGCGTTTGATCAGTGTCCAGCTGACCTTCGGGACATTCTGTTTTTCTTCGTCGGTCAGAAAACCGCGCGGCCCCATCGGACCTCCCATCGGACCCGGCATAGTGGTATCCTTTCTGCGGCAGCGCCGCTTTGCAGTTCAGTTTCGTTTGATTCCCGTAAGATCGCGGATGATCTCGCCCGCCATGATGAGCCCCGCGACCGAGGGCACAAAGGCGCAGCTTCCCGGCGTCTGCCGCTTTTGATGCGCGCCGTCCTCCTGTTCGGCGGGGGCGGGTTCGATCGGCGGCTCCTTCGAGTACACGACCTTCAGGTGTTCGATCCCGCGCTTTCTAAGTTCGCGCCGCATGACCCGCGCCAAAGGGCATACGCTCGTCTTTGCAATGTCCGCAACCTCGAAAGCCGTCGGATCCAGCTTATTGCCCGCGCCCATGCAGCTGATCAGCGGCACGTTCGCTTCATGCGCCTGCACTGCAAGCCCGAGTTTTCCGGACACCGTATCGATCGCGTCGGCAACGTAGTCGTACTGCGTGAAATCGAACCGGTCCGCCGTCTCCGGCAGGTAGAAGCAGCGGTGCGCGTACACGACCGTTTCGGGACAGATCGCGGCGATCCGCGCTTTCACGACCTCCGTTTTCGGCTGTCCGACGTTGTCCCGCGTCGCGTACAAAAGCCGATTGAGGTTCGAAAGCGCGATCACGTCGTCGTCGATGATGTCAAGCGTGCCGACGCCGCTCCTTGCAAGCGCTTCGACAGTGTAGCTTCCCACGCCGCCGAGCCCGAATACCGCAACGCGCGCGCGCTTCAGACGTTCGATCCCGTCGTCGCCGATGAGCAGTCTCGTTCTTGTAAATTGATCCGCCATGTTCACTCCGGTGAAAAGAATATATATAATTATACGCTGTGAGATGGCGGCGTGTCAAGAAAACATCTGCGAAGCCGCCGCTCTGCCATCCGCGCTCTTTTTGCCGCTGGCGGTTGAAAAACCATGAAGAACATGTTATAATTCAGTATCATTTGTTCGGCACAGCCGCAAAGGAGGAACCTATGGATCTGAAAGCTTTGGTACGCAACATCCCCGATTTCCCGAAACCGGGCATTCTGTTCCGCGACATCACGCCGCTGATCGGCAATGCGGACGGTTTTGAAGCGCTCGTCAATGAAATGGCGCAGCCGCTGTTTGAACAGGAAGTCGACCTGATCGTCGGACCCGAGGCGCGCGGGTTCATCTTCGGCTCCGCGCTTGCGAGCACGCTGCACGCGGGATTCGTCCCGGCAAGAAAGCCCGGCAAGCTCCCGTTTGAAACGATCGGCTATGAATACGGTCTCGAATACGGCACGGACGAGCTGCAGATCCACGTGGACGCGATCAAGCCCGGGCAACGCGTTGCGATCGTCGACGACCTGCTGGCGACCGGCGGCACGGCGCTTGCGTGCGCAAAGCTCGTCGAAAAAGCGGGCGGCGTCGTGGTCGGCTGCGTGTTCGCGATCGAACTCACCGATCTTCCGGGTCGCGAGACGCTCGCGGGGTATCCGGTCGAAACGATCCTCAAGTATTAAGGAATACGAATACCCGCGCCCCGAGCAGATCGGGGCGTTTGTCTTGAACGGAGGAACGGCATGGAACAGCGGACGGGGCGGTCAAGGCGCGGCGAGGTGCTCGGCGCGGCGTTTCTGATGGCGGCTTCCGCGGTCGGACCGGGCTTCCTCATCCAGACGTCGCGGTTTTCCGCCGAGGGAGGGATGCCGTTTTTCTACGCGATCCTGTTCGTGACGCTTGCGGATGTCGTGACGAAGGCGAATATCTGGTCGGTCGTCGGCGCGTCGGGACTCTCCGGCGCGGGGATCGCCGACCGTGTGCAGAAAGGGCTCGGCGTCGTGCTGACGACCATGATCGCGATCGGCGGGCTGGCGTTCAACGTGGGCAACATCGGTGGCGTCGCGCTGGGACTGTCCGCGGCGACGGGACTGCCGGAATGGATCGGCGCGCTTGTCGGCGGGCTGGCTGCCGCGGGGATCTTCTGCTTTCACAGCGCAAAGCGCATCGTCGACCGGCTTGCGGTCGTCCTGAGCGCGATCATCGTTGCGGCGGCGCTGGCGGTCTGCATCCGCACGCAGCCGCCGGTGCTCGAGACTGCGGCAAGCCTTCCGCAGCTTCGGACGCTTCCCGGCATGTTCTTTCCGCTGATCACGCTGCTCGGCGGCGCGTGCGGCGGTTATATTCCGTTTTCCGGCGCGCATCGGCTGCTGGAAACGGGGGAGCGGACGCCCGCTGCTTTCCGGCGCGCGGCGGTGCTCGGCGCATCCGTATCGGGGCTCATTCGGCTGCTGCTGTTTTTCTGCGTGATCGGCGCTTGCTGCGTAGGACGCGCTTTTCTTTCCGAACGCGCGGCGGCGATCGCCGGTGCCGGCAACCCGGCGGCGCAGACCTTCTGCCTTGCGGCGGGGGAATGGGGGAAGCGCCTGTTCGGCGTGCTGCTCCTGTGCGCGGGGCTTGCCTGCACGGTCGGCGCGGCGTACACGTCCGTGACGTTTCTCCAGACGCTGCATCCGTTCCTTGCGCGGCATGAGCGCGCGTGCATCCTCGGCATGATCGGCATCTCTGCTTTGATCCTGCTGATCTTCGGCAAAGCCTCGACGTTCGCGGTTCTTGCAGGCACGGTCAACGGCTTCGTCCTGCCGCTTTCACTGACTTGTATTCTGCTTGCGTCCGGTCTTCGATCGGTCGTCGGGGAGTACCGGCACCCGCTGCCGCTCACGATCGCGGGCTGGATTGTCGCGGCGTTGTCCGCCGTGCTCGCCTTGCGTTCGCTGATCGCGCTGTTTGCTTGAAAAAAACCTTGCGTTTTCGCTGCGTTTGTGCTATAAATAATAAGCACCTTGCCGGTGTGATGGAATTGGCAGACGTGACGGACTCAAAATCCGTTGGGCTAATCACCCGTGTGGGTTCGAGTCCCACCACCGGCACCAAAGCAAAATAATCCGAACCAAATCTTCCTTGTAGGAGATGGGTTCGGATTATTGCTTTTCTTCGATCAATTTGAGAAAACGCACTTCAAGAATGGGCTACCGATCCTGCCCACCAGCAAGCCTCGGGAACACTGGACACGGAAAAAGAAGATGTAAGTATATGCGATATCTCGGTACAGTTTTAATGCAAACATCAGGCAGAGAACAATATCAATTGATAGCTTTATAGTAAGAATCATCCTCACTCTTGATTTATTGTTTACGTATCGGGTTGGGAAAGGTATTAACTGTTTAGCAGGGACTCTTCTGAAAGATTCATTTTTCAGAAGATTTTTTTGTTAAGGTCAATAGATATTTGTTGTGCTTACGATGTTAATTAATTAGAACAATTAGTTGTTTTATATAGCAAGCAGATAGCTTTTGATACATTTCAAAATCCGAACCGAATCTTTCTGGTAGGAGATGGGTTCGGATTATTGCTTTTCTTCGACCAATTTGAGAAAACTTACTTCAAAAACGGTTTGCCGATCTTGCCTGCCAGCAAGCCTAGAGAGCACTGGACGAGGAAGAAGGAAAGGATGATGCTTGTTTCTGCTATTCTAAATCTTGAATGATAGGATCATTACTTCTAGGTAATGGATTTGCATCTCGAATTTTTACAATCGTGTCATTAGGAAAAGCTTCACCGCATACTATTGCATGCTGCTTTTCCAATGCGCTCATTTGTATGTAAAATGAATCATTTGATACCCTTAATACACCTCGTAAAAACTCCATGTCCCTTTTACTTGTAATCTTATGCATGATAACTGTGTTGCATTGACTAACAATCTCGTAAGAAAGCATGGAGGGAACTTGCGAAGCGATTATTAAACCAATTCCAAATTTTCGTCCCTCTCTCGATAGCTTGTCAATATAGTAACTACCGAGTTTTGTTTCTTCCACATTTGCATTAATATATCGATGCGCTTCCTCTAGAACTAGATTCAAATGGGAAACATTTCGGTTAAGAGCCTTAAACTGATATAGCTTTTTAAAAAGCATATATAATACAATATCTAGCGAATCACTTGATACTTGTAAATCTAGTATAAAGACTTTTTTGTTTGAATTAAGAATTCTGCTTAATGTATCAACCTCGGTTTCGGTGTTGATTACTGTCATAAGAGCTTTATCATCTGTTATTCCATCAATCCGAAGTTTCATGGTTCGCAAAAAACCATTGAGTTGATTGAGTGAGAAATTGTCGCGACTATTTGACGATATCCATTGGTCGATTTCACTAGAAAGTGAATTCAAATCCCAAACGGTATGGTCGGCAGACAACTTTGCTATGGAACTCTTTAATGCGGGATATTGTACACCTTCAGACGCTCGGAAAAGCCGTCCATATTCAACGCAGTTCAATACTGTGTGATGAAACCTCAATTGATCAAATGGGATATAATCGCTTTCATCATTGGTAAAGGCTGTCCGGTATTCGCCATTAACATCCAAAATAATGAATTTTATATCTTTATTCGGATTGTTACGAATATAGTTTTGAATAAGTGAAACAACTGTACATGTTTTTCCACTTCCAGTATTACCAAAGACACCAAGATGTTTTCCAAATATTACATTTGGATTGTATCCAACATTTACATTGCTATCATAAACATAAGTACCTATTATTGCCTCATCGGAAGCGTGCTGTTTCATGGAAAAAATATGAGACAGGATCTTGCTTCCTATTGTAAAAACTTTCTCGCCGACTAGCGGGTAGGTATCTGTCCCAAATGAAAATGTTTTAAGCACAGTATCGTAAACGCCACTGATAGAGGCATTAATGTATATTTCATCTGAATTCTCATAGATTTCCTCTACAGAAAGAACTAGAGTTCTTCCGTCTACGAGTATAGCTCCTACCAACGAACCAACAGAGATATACGCCGAAAGAAACTGGCTGATATTAACTCTATTTACAGCTATATCTTCTGATACATGAATGATTACCCTTGCGCCGGATACTTTCTGAATATTCCCAAAGACTTTGTTTTCAAGCATTGTTGAGTACCTTCCGGAGCATAGTAATAGCTATTTCTTGATCCGTTTTTTCAGGGGTTGCAGGAAGCATATACCTCACGAAAATGGTATAATCTCCTAAGATTTTTCCGCTGAACACATTTACATTCGGCATCTCGGTAGATACTTGTTTGACCTTTTTGATAAACTCGCTATCACCATCATCGTAATCAAAGAAATAAAAAATATTATTAGGATTCACCAATGCTTTTAATAGGATTTCGTTAATATGATCATCTCCATATTTATAACCGAGTATTAAAATAACATTTTTTCCGCTTTCGAATGAATCAAGCATTCGGCGCATTAATTCACTATACGGTGTTGTATAGGTTTGATAAAGCTTATTTGATGTTGGATAAATCAATACTGGTTTTGAAAAATCCAGAATGGCCTTACCTTTCTGAAAATGAGGCTGTATTTCTTTTATCTCATCGCCATCATATACCCAATTGACGGATCCATGGATTTTGACGAGGGAAGTCTGTTTCTTTTCAAGGCTTCTTGGGTCAAATCTCCTGTTAACGAATCCGCTAAAGCCATCTGCATATTCAATAGAAAGCTGATCTAATGTGTATTCAAAAGCTAAATCATAGTTTGGAGTATAAATCTTAGTTTTTTGAATACATCCAAAGGCACGAAGCTTTAAGAGCAGCATTTCATGATAGGTAAGATTCCTATAGTCTATAGAGTTGACATAGGACTCTATAAGGTGTTTTTTTAACTCATCGATTAAGCTATCCGCCAGCAGCTCTTTTTCACTTTTTATAATATGGTAGTATGCCTTGATGGTAATTAATGCATTTAACTGCTCTTCCATTCCAAGCGCGTCTATTTTTGAAAGATCCTTAAGCAAATCTTTATACTTCTGTACATCTATTATCTCTGATAGCTTAAAATCCATTGTGTTCCGTGAACCGGCATACATAGAAGCACCATTACCCAAAACAAATGATACAGTATCAAGCTTCATATGTTCACCCAGTTTTAATCTCAGATCTGAGAAAGCTTCTAGTAATGAATTTTTCGGCAAATTGTCTGACTTATAACGCTCAAGAAACTCATCCTCTCTCATTTCTTTCTTGGGACTTATTTTACTTGTGATATACGAGCTGTTTATTATCATTATGTTTCCTCCGTTTGGTTATAACACGTTCACGTAAAAATCCTCAGGAATGTGCTGTGTTTACACTGTTAATCAAGCATAAACAGTTAGGCAGTAAGAACGATTAGCAGATATTTTACAAAAATTAGCACATTATTAGTATAGCAGAGATGTTTTTTCTATTCAAGTATAACATTATAAGGCTAACATAATTGCTACTGGTACAGATAATGTGGGAGCATCGCTGAAGATGCTCCCGCTTGACTTATCGCTCTAAGTCTTTTGCTCGCTTTTTCTGCTGTGATGCCTTCCACTCAGCAAATTCTCGCTGCCCTTCTTCGCTCTCATAAAAAGCGCGGATGTCCGGCAGTAACACGCGAGCAATCCGTTCAATCGCATGCTGTGGAATGTTCGTTTCATTGACCAGCTTCTTTTGTCTGCTCATTGTACCTCCTTGCTCGGGTTGCAGGGAACCCGCCCACGCGCCTTATAAAATCCGCCTCTTGAGCTTCGTTTCCGTGAAATCAAAGATAGATCCGCATACTGTCTTTTGTGAGCCGCCTGCAGCTCTTCCTTCGTGATGATTGCATCCACATACGGTTCGTCCGTAAAGTAAATGCAGATCGGATCGTCGGCTGAGCTGTAGAGTGTCGTTTGGGTTGAATTGTTTATTTGTGTGTTGTGTTGATTGTTCATTTTTTGTTTTCCTTTCTGTGTAAATGTAATTGTTGCAGCGGCGAGTTGTATTCGGTTCCCGTGCCGCTGCAGAACGGGAACCGGTGCGATTATCGTTCCTGCCCATAGGAACGGGACTTCTTGTGCTGCTGCTCCTTCAACTGCTGCTTGACCGCATATTCGAGCTGCAATTCTGTTTTCATCAGGTTCAGCAGGCGCGGAATATCCTTTCGGATGCGATTGAGACGCTTGACACGTTGGCGGAGCGGCGTGATTCGGTCGGTGATCGCGGCGCGCTCCTTTTTGTTTTCGGCAAGTATCGTTGGATCGGTTTCGTGACGGATCTTGTTGCGAACCTTTTCGCGCTGATCGCAAAGCGTTGCGATCTGCTGCTCCGTGGCGGCGATGTCCTTGTCGATGTCACCCAATGAATGCAGGCGATTCTCTTTCAGGAACGACCGGTCGGAATCGTATTGCTGCGCGTTCTTGATCTCATGGCGCAGCTCCGCCGAAAGGATCACATCCCGCGTATAGTGGCTGATCAATTCGATCAACGCAAGGAAGATCGCAATAACGGCATTCGCAAGAATGGTCGCCGTGTTGCGAGTGTGATTCGCTTCAAAGATCAGATTGTCCATCATCTGCTCGATCGGGGATTGATTGGGATTGGGCGGATGGCTTTGTTCCACGGGCTGGCGAGAGAACAAAAGCTGTGTCGTGCGATAGTTCTCCTGTTCCCTTACCACATGAATCAGAACCGCGCTGGTGCTGATACGCGGTTTGTTGGATTGGTAGCGGATACTGAAATACGGGTCGGCGGCGTTCTTTGCAAGGCGTTCGTCAATGTATTCGCTTGGATAACCGAGCCGATCCAAACGCACAGATCGCTGCCAACCGTCCGCTCTCACGGATTCCCGCACCGGATCGAAGGAATAGCCCATGGTGTTTAGCTGCTGAATGAATTGCTCCCACTTGGAAGCATAATGGAGACAGTATTCGATGTCCTTCTTGAGCTGTTCCCGATGGGTCGGTTTCCCGTCCCGCTGTCCCTTCCAGTAATCCTTCCGGCTTTGTCCGCCGCAGAACGGTGCATCTTCAAGGATGGATAAGCCGTGCTCCTTGCAGATCGCGTCCGAGATCTCCCGCAATTCATGGTGCTGGGCAATGCTGTTGCGATACTTCTTGCCATCGTGGAAGGAAACGGAGTTGACCACAAAATGATTGTGCAGATTGTCCGTATTGAGGTGTGTGGTGACAAGGACTTGGTAGTCCTTGCCCCACATCCTCCGCGCGGTCTCAATCCCGATCGCGTGCGCCTGCTCCGGCGTCAGCTCGCCCGTCTTGAACGATTGGAAGCCGTGGTACGCCGTCACCTTGCCGCGCTCGCCGAACTGTTTCTTAACAAACAGCATTTCGTCGTAAGCGTTCACCGCCGAGCAGTTGATTCCGGAAACGTACTTTTGTTCGTCGGTCTTGTCGTCGCGCTCGGCATATTTGATCGCATCATACAGATCGTCATCCAGATACTTCCGCTCAACCGTCTTATCCGGATTGTCGGCATATTCCAGCAGCTTCTTGAGATTGCCGTGGATCGGCCAGAATCCCGTGGTCGCCATTTAGTCGCCTCCTTCCGTCAGAACCTTGTTCATCTTCTGAAGCATGGCGAGCGCCGCATCATTTACTTCCTTTGAAAACGGCTGACGGGTAACCCTGTCGAGCTGTTCACAACATGTAAAGAAAGCGTCGGGCATCGCCGCTTTCGGCTCGTAACCCAACGCTCTCTGTCGCAGATACTCGCTCTGCTTGAGACCGCTCTTGCTTATTGCGCGGTCTATCTTTTCTTTTTCTTTTTCATTGACCCGAAATTCCATTCGGATCCGCGGTTTCTTGTTTTCGATGGTAATTCTCCTTTCGTTTATTTGCGCATGTGCGCATTCCGGGGGTTAGGGGGTGTCCCCTTAAAGCAGGAAAGGCGGCTGAAACGGGATTCCGTTCCAAACCGCCTTTCGACATTTGCCGGACAAATGTCCTGCTTGCTATTCTCTGCGACAGAAAAAGAACCTGCGACAACGGGATTCCGTATCCCCTCGCCGCAGACCGTCTTCCCCTGCCGCCGATTCCTTTCCGGGGCATCCTTTTCTGTGCATCATCCGTCGATTGCCGTTTCTTCCGCATGGCACCGTTTTGGCAACACGTTTCAACCGTGCATTTTGGAATGGCACCGAAATGAGGAAGATTTGGCATCAGGTGAACATCTCCAATCCGGCGCGCAGCAAATCCTTGCTTTCTTCCATCTCGGCATCCGTCACCTCGAACGAGAAGTCCGATACCGGTTCAGTCGATTCCTCGGATACCTCGGAGACGCTGATCGAGGACAATTCCTCTCTCAATACGGAACGAAACTGTTCCATCAATACGGCATTGCGGTTTCCTTCGACGATTTGCTCATAGATCGCGTTAATAATAAACTGATTGCGCGAGACTTTCTGTGTCCCGCGCAACCCGTTCAAATACGCAACGATCATACGATCCGTTTCATTCTCCATATTGAAGCGGACATTGATACGGTATTCTTTCATATCACTTTACCGAATCCGCCATGAGCTCATATCCCTTTGCTGCCGCGCAGATATCCGCCTGCCGCACAATTCGCCCCGCCTTTCGCAGTGCCTTCGTTGCGGGTGCAAAGTGATCGATCAGGCAGCCACCACCGCCGGTGACGATCAAACGCATCGTGTTTTCATCATACCCGTGATCGCGCAGCCTCCGGAAGATTCCGTCCGTGTATGACCGGATGATCGACTTGATCAGCTTCAGATCAGACGGTGCTACCTCCGCTTCGCCGGTTCGGATCACCTGCTCAATGATCGCATCCGGGATCTCACGCTGTGTCTTTTGCAGAAACTGCTCCCGCACCATGAGCGTGCATTGATAGGTTCCATACTTTTCGGTGAACATTCGGTTCGCCTGCGGCTGCCCGTTTACGATATACAGCAGATTCATCGTTCCGTTGCCGATGTCGCAGATCAGGTTGACTCCGTTCATTTTGGAAATGGCGGGAGCGATCGCGGCGAAGCCCTGCGGATAGACCGAAGCGCCGACGATCCGGATATGGTAGTCTCGTCCCTTATAGCGGAACTCCACTTCCGGATTCTTCGTCAGGTAAGCAATAAATGCCTCTTTACCTCCGGCGGTCCACGTTAACGGCAGTCCCGCGGCGATGAATACATCCGTCTTTGTGATCTCAGCCGTTGACAGCTCCTCGGCGATCGCGGCAAGCGTCAGAATGTAATAATCCTGATCCAGCACCTTGTTGCCGAGGAACTCCTTGTGACCTTCTCCGATTAGATAATACTTGTTCTCAAATACCAAGAGATTTTTGGTAAACAGCGGTTCGGAATCGTAAGCAATGATTCCGGTGGGAAAGCAGCAGTTGGCGGTTTTCATATTCCCGTAACCGTGATCAATCCCGATGATAATCGTGTTGTCTTTTCTTCGCCTCATTTTGAATACCTCCTTCTTATATTTGCCGTCCTGTGGCAGAAGCGATTGTGTCCCTTTCCTGCAATGCAGTGCGAACCGGTGGCGTTTGATTGCACCATCTCCTTTCCGTTTGATCTGCAAACTGCTCTGCGGTGCCAAAATGGTGGGAGTAGTTTACATAATATCGGATCGGGCAACGCTTTCCGGTGTTTATAGGGGAAAGAAGATTTTACAATCGCTTTTTCAGAAGTCCGTTTTAACGGACAGCAACTTTGGTAGAATCAGGATAGTCAAGGGTTTAAATGCCAAAGTGAAGTTCGGATTTTGGAAAGGAGGCAATGAAATGAAGCAGTATTGGATTCCGAAAATCTCCGCAAGCCATGTGATTGCGGCAAGCGAATTGAATCAAGGCGAAGAAGAATTGTCGTTCGATCGAAACCGCTTGCAGGATGCGTATTATATGGAAATGACGCTGCAGGATGAATGTGCGCTGTTCGATCAACTGGAGTTTCTGCTCTCCGTTTCATATTCGAAGGAGTGTCTTACGGACGCGATCGTATTCATGGATTTCGATGGCGTTTTCAATAAAAAAAGGACGGATAAAACAGCGGAATTGCAGGACGAAGCCTGCGATCTGTTCCGTCCGGAAGGGTTGAAGATCAATCTTGGAAACGGTTGGCACCGTTACAGAGCGTTTGAGCGTTCGTCGAGCATGAGCAAGGACTGCGTATTATCCTTCATCCGCGCCGATCTGTATGAGCCGCTTTTGGAACGCATCCAGCTCGGTATGCACATCGGCATGTGCAAGCTCGCCAAGCTGTACGCATATAACGGCCTTATGTTCACAAGCGGAGAGCGCCGGGAGCATCCGTCGCTGCTATCCGATCGGCATATCGTTGTCATTCCGAATCCGACCTATACGGTAAGGAATGCGTCGGCGATCACCGTCAGAGACGACGGAACCGATCTTCCCGTTCGCACCTATGCGCGGGTGGAGCAAACCATGGACATCGATGTAAAGGAATACGACGGCGAAGGGCTGCTTTCCAAAGAGATCGCCGCGTGGCTTGATCCCAAGCGGGTGCACCACTCGTTTCAGATTCGACTGCCGTATATCAAGGGCGTTGTGCATGAAGTGGATTTCAAACGGCTGTTCCGCGAGCTGCATGTGAGGGAGATCGTCGATCTGTGGGGCGAACGGCATCCGGTGGAAGAAGTGGAAATCATCCTGACGGAAAGCATGTGCAAGGGGCTCGGCTGGATGGAAGATGCGGGCGTATCCTGGAAGGAATACTTTGACCGCTGCCGCACCTATCGCCATGCGCTGTATATCTCCGGGCAATACACGGTGAAGCCGACGCCGTTGGTGCCGCTGAACTATCAATTCCTGATTACGCTTTCTCTCACCGCCGAGGAGTTCCGTCCGCGGGATCTTCCGCTCGGCTGGGATCATTCCCCTGCCGAAGATCCACGCACATGGCTGACAAAGCAGAGCGAGCTTGCCTATTACAATCTGATTGCCGATCCGAACGGACAGCGTGCGTACCTGACCGAGGATGCGGACAACGAGAATCTGTCGGAGCTTTCTCCGCAGCGGCAGCGCGCAACGGTGGTTCGCGCAAACCCGGGGTTTATGGGGGAACCGATCTTTACAAAGGCGCTCTTGGAACGCGCCGAGCAGATACGGCGGGAATACGCTATGGGGCATCTGCTTGTCACAGGCGATAACCGCTATCTTTCGGATGATCTTCTGCGCTTGCTCGGCGAGATCGTGAAAGCATCCGTCGGTGAAGGCAAGGCGTATGCCGCTCTGTCAAAGGAATTCCTTTCGGAAAACGCCATGTATGCGCCGCTTCCGCACTATCCGGAGCAGCCGAAGCTTCTGCTGCTTCGCAGTCCGCATATCGCGCGAAACGAGGAGGTTACGGCGATCCCTCTGAAAAAGGTCGGAAAGTACCGGAAGAAATACCTCTCGCATCTCGGCGATGTGGTCATGGTCGATTCGCGTTCGCTGATCCCCGAACGGTTAGGCGGCGCGGACTATGACGGCGATTTCGTGAAAACGATCGCAGAGCCGTTGATCCTGAAGCATATTCCGGACAGCAACGATCTGCCCGTGCTGCACATCCCGGCCGAAAAGGGAACGGATGCGGATGCAGCGGATTGGCGTGCCCGGCTTGCAACGGTGAAAAGTACCTTCTCGCAGCGGATCGGGCAGATCAGCAATTCCGCGCTTCGGCGCGGGATTGCGGCGTACAACGAAAACACGACCTCCGGAGAAAAGCAAAAGAATCGCGAAGAAACCGAAATCCTCGCGATTCTGACGGGATTGGAGATCGACTCTGCAAAAACGGGCGTCAAACCGAATCTCGATGTGTATCTGAACGATCAGCGCCATGTCAAAAGCCTATTCCTGCAATACAAGGACAAGATGGAACGGCTTGAGAATCGACACTGGTACGATCCGACGCCGCAGGCAGCGTTGACCGAGTTCTTTTCCATGCCTGCGTGGGAGATGACAACCTCGAACCTTGAACGGCTGCCGTATTATGCTTGGATGTTGAAAGAGCATACGACACAGCATCTTCCCGAACCCGCTGCCGAATCCGAGCTGTATGCATTTGCGCGTACACCCGATTGGGAAAAGCGAATCCCGCAGAGGGTGATCGCCCGTATGCAGGAAGTGATTGCCGCATATGAAACGGCGCAAGCGCGCTGTCACATTCGGCACTACGCAGTAAAAGACTATTCGCACCTGACCGATATCCAGCGAATCCTGACTTCCCGCGGGCAGGAGAACCTGTACGATCCGATCCGGCTATACGAGGCGGTCAATACATTCAGCGGGGAGAATCTGCGTATAGCGCTGGAAACAGTTCAGTCCCGACATTGGCAGTTTGCCGCAAAGGAAGATCGACCCGATCTTCTTGAACAGCTCTACCCGCTGCTCGGCGACGGTGCAAAGCAATACGCGGAGCTGTTCTGTGATTTCCGCAACGGCGGCTTCCGTATCTTAGGGGATCTGCTTGTCGATCTCGTGCGGCTGCACCGCAGCAAGGATGCAAGCGACCATCTGATCCGCAAAAACGATTCCGACCTGCAAAAGCGGATGCTGTACGGATGCAAGGACTCGAAAACGCCGCAGGAGCAGATTCTTCGTAATTGTCGGCGGGTGATTTATTCAAAGATACGGGATGAAATGCCGGATAATGTTTCTTCGGAGGACGCGGTAACCGCGGCGATCGCGCTCGGCAAGCGCAGGTTTGCTCTGGAGGTATATCCGAGCGTGGTGAAGAAATTGTGCTACACGGAAGAACAACCGGAAAGGAGGTCGTTTTTCAGATGATGACCGAATGGCAGGAATGTATGCAGTATCTGGTATTTCCGGAATATGAATGCGACGATCCGCAGGATCACAGCTATATGAGCGGGTTCCATTTCGGCATGTTCAAAAAGATAATTGGCTTCCAGCGGATTCTGACGCTGATCGCGCGGCGGTACCTGTTTCATACGGAGACCGGCGCGATCGCGCCCGGCGATCCCTATATGCGGATCGAATATGCACGCCGTGCGCTTCTTGCGTGGTGCAGTATCTCCTCGTCGTCGAAGCAGGAGCCGCGCGTGTGCTTTCCGGAACTGCACACGGAGTTTCCCAAGCTTGTGAACGGTGCAGGTAACGGTTGGCTGATCCGGCATTTCCGGCATATCGTGAAAATGGTGCGTGATGACGAGAACGAATTTTTCAATGAGAATACCCACACCCTGATCGAAGGCTTATCCCGTGGGTTCGGTACGCGGTGGGTACAGAAGGTACGGCAGTTTCAGGTGCCGATCTTCCAGACGAACACGAAAGGCGCATGGACGCTGCGCTTCGATGATGTGCTTGCCTCCGCGCTCGATGCTGGTCCGTTATCCGACACACCGGTCGTCCTTCCGCCCGCTTTGATGCGGCGGCTAATCGATATGCCGCTCTCCGATCGGATGCGGGAAGTCACCGAAGCCGTGCTATGCTATCTGTATGCAAACCGTCAGCCCGATACGGAATGGGTGTTGTTCCCCGTATGCAATTTCAGCGCGCAATGGGGCACGGAATCGTTCGAGAAGAAATGGAAACCGAAAATCCCGAAGTCCTTTGTCATCTTTGAGACGTTCAGCGGCTCGCTCACGCGGGCGAAGATCGCAGGGAACTAAGAGCGCAATAAAAAAGAATAGCATTCTCAATGGATATTTTGTCAAATTATAGTGTTTATAAGTAACGGATAGGTATGATCAAAAGTCACAGTTATTATCTCCACACCATTGACAAACGACAACAAACTTGTAAAATGACAATAATGATCATGAGGCGAGCACTATGTTTCTTTTGTTACTCCAGACAATTGAATCAGAAGACGATCGAGCTTTTCTTGAGCAGTTGTTTGACGCACATTACGTTCGACTGTGCAAAAAAGCTGCTGCGATTACGCAGAACAATCAGGTCCCGGAGGATCTCGTACAGGATGTTTTTCTGTACGTTGTTAAGCATATCCAGAAGTTCCGACAAATGGACTGTTGCACATTACGCCATATTCTCGATATAAGTATTAAGAGACGATGCTATGATTATTTCAAAGAGCAGAATGTTCGAAAGAAGCATCTCTCCGGCAGTCTTGATGATGACAATAGTTTCGTTTCTGTTTCGAGCACAATTGCGAACACGGAAGAAGAAGCGATTGAGAACCTGTCTGTCGGGGAATTGTCCGAAGCGATTCGCAAACTGCCCGACCATTACCGATATGTAATCGAGGCAAAATACATATTAAGCCTGACAGATGGCGAGATTGCAAAAGAGCTTGGGATCGGGAAAGCAAGTGTGAGACAATACTTGACGCGGGCAAGAAGAAAAATCTGTGAGTTATGTGAAGGCAGAATAGATGAAGAATAAAGAAGAAAAACTTAAGGCCGCCGTACTTCTTGCGGCACAGCGAGATGGACAAGAGCTTATTGATGCGGATAACGCGGAACCGTGTGAAAAGGCATCACCGGAAGCGCGCGCCCGTTTTTTCGCTGCTATCAAAAACAAGAAGCCCTCTAAGGAGCGGCATTGGTATACGCCTACAGTCAAGAAAGTTGCAATCGCTGTTGCTTCTGTTATCATTCTGCTTGTCATGATTCCTTCCACTACCGAAGCGGGACGCAAATGGATTACAGAGCTGATCGGGAAGGTGTTCCCTTCTTTTACGGAGTATCACCTTTCGGATTATGAAAAGGTGCAAAATCCGGAAGTAAAGCGTTATACGCTCGGCTATGTTCCAGATGGGTTCTCGATAGAAATAGAAGACTATGAAGAAAACGGATATTCGTTAGTATATATGAATGAAGATGATCAATTCTTCCGACTTGATGTGATCCCATCGTCAGGTGTTTTGCAAATTGATTCGGAGAATGCCGATAGCATAGAGCAAGTGTTTGTTAACGGAGAACAAGCAGAGCTGGTAACAAAAAAGGAAATGACCAGTATCGTTTGGTCTTCAGATGAAATGATATTTGTTCTCGATGGGAATATTGATAAAATGGAACTAATTAAAATTGCCAATTATTTACATTAATTCATTGTTATAGCTGTTGCGCTTTTGCCTCTTGCGTCGATATAGGTAATAGAAGACGCAGGAGGTTTTTATATGAAAAAAATAACCATTCTTTTGCTATCATTTTTGCTTGTATTTTCATCCGTTCTTCTGCTCTGTGCCTGTCAGCCGACGCCGGAGGAGGAATACGTTGTCAACCGCGGCGATCACAAGATCGAGGAGCAGATCGAGGCAACCCCGGTTC
>CADAPG010000015.1 GCA_902789675.1 uncultured Eubacteriales bacterium | reverse complement strand
TGGGTATTCGGGTCCCGTTGTCGCAGGCTCTTTTTTCTGTCGCAGAGGTTAGCAAGCAGGGCATTTGTCCGGACAAATGCCGAAAGGCGGCGCGCGGTACGCTTTGCTTTATGCCGCCTTTCCCGCTTTAAGGGGACACCCCCTAACCCCCGGAACGCGCTTCACGCGCAAATACAAAAAGAAAGGGATGGTGCTTATCGACAACAAGAAACCACGAACCCGTATTGAGGTTCGACTGACAGAGAAACAAAAAGAACAAATCGACCGCGCCGCAAAAAGGTGCGGCATAACTGCAAGTGAATATCTGCGACAGCGGGCGTTGGACAGCGAGCCGAAAGCGGTGCTGCCCGATACGTTCTTTGTCTGCTGCGAAAAGCTGGATCGGCTGACAAGATCGCCGTATGCAAAGGATGTCAACGAAGCTGCGCTTTCCGTGCTGACCGACATGAAGAACATTCTGACCGGCAAAGCGACTGTACCTGCCGAGAAGGAAGAAACGGAACCGCAAAAGCCGGAACCGAAGCCCAAGCGCAAGCTGTTCGGAAGGAGGTGAGGATATGGCAACCACAGGATTCTGGCCCGTCAGGGGCAAGCTCAAGAAAGTGTTGGATTACGCCGACAACCCCGACAAGACCACTGCAAAAGAATACCTTGACGAGGACTTGTATCAGGCACTCCGATATACGGAGCAGGACAGCAAGACCGATGAGAAGAAATACGTTTCCGGCGTGAATTGCTCGGCGGCGTTTGCCTACGAAGAGATGATTGCGGTCAAGCAAAAATACGGTGAGCGCGGCAAGGTTGTTGCGTATCACGGGTATCAGTCGTTCAAAACGGACGAGCTGACGCCGGAGCAATGTCACGAGATCGGGATCGAGACGGCGAAGCGGATGTGGGGCAAGGACTATCAGATCCTTGTCACCACACACCTGAATACGGATAATCTGCACAATCATTTTGTGGTGAATTCCATTTCTTTCAAGGATGGAAAGAAGTTCCGGAATCAGATATCCCAGCATTACGATCTGCGGGAGATCTCGGACGCGATATGTAAGGAACACGGGCTGTCAGTTTTGCAAAACGCGAAGTTTTACGGCGGTCAGTCCAAAGGCGCGCATTGGCGGGAACAGCGTGGACAGCCGACGCATCGGCAGCAGCTGAAACAGGACGTGGAGTACTGTCTCAAATACAGTAAGGACTGGGAGCAATTCTATCAGCAGATGCAGGCAAAGGGCTATACCATAGATCCCGTCCGTATGTCGGTGAAAGCCGACGGCTGGCAGAGAGCCGTTCGCCTTGATCGGCTTGGCTATCCGGAGGATGTGATCTATGAACGCTGGGATCAGAATGAAGCCGATCCGGAATTCCGGTACAGGTATCAGAACCACAAGCCGCGAATCAGCGACAGCGCTGTTTTGATCACGAAAGTCGTGGAAATGAAGTATCGCAAGCGGGCGAGAACGCCGCTGAACGTGCTCTACCAACAGGATGAATACGAGCGCACGCACCCGCTGAAAGAACCGCGCTCGGAGATCGACAAGTATCTGGACGGATTGGTGTACGAGATGAACCACACCAACGACACCGTTACGATTCTCGTCGATGCGATTTTTGCGATCCTGATCGCACTGATCGAGCTTGCAAGCCATTACGCCAAAGAAGTGATCCTGTCCGCCGATCTGCGGCACGAGTTGAAGAACTACGCGCAGTTCGGCTCCGATCAACGGTTTCTGAAAGAAAACAAGCTGCACACGTTCGAAGATCTGGACAGGAACATCGCGCAAACGGAAGCGCAGATCGCCGCATTGGAGATCAAGCGCGGCAAGGTACGCAATCAGATCCGGCACGAGACCGATCCGACTGTGCTTGCAGAAAACAAGGAACAACGCGCGGCAATCACCAAAGAGATCACGGCATTGCGGAATCGTGTTAAGCGCGTCAAACGCATCCGTAAAGACGCTCCGCGGCTGCTGAACCTTTTGAAAACTGAGTTGCAGCGTGAATATGAGCGCAAGCACCCGATCAAAGAGCAGCAGAAACAGCGCACACACAGAAACGAGCCGGAACGGTAATCCCGTTTCGGCTCGTTTTTGTATCGTGTTTTGTTTTCACAAGAAATACATTGTGTTTTCGTATAAGAATCTTGCCTATGACTCTTCTCTTCGCTATGAACGATATTCCCACTTCTCGGCGTTTAGTGACGAAGACATGACATTGTTGGATGAAGCAGTTCTTCTGACAGACGGTCTAAAATATGAAAATGCAAAAGTATAGATACAAATGTTCCCAGATACACTTGGTGAACCATTTAGGATTGTTAGAATCTGGTTAATCCGATTATATTTAAGAAATCGGTTTGACTTCTCTCAAAGCGCAAAGCAAAGAGCCAATACCGAAAACAGGGCATTGGCTCTTACTGTTCGCTGCATTCCGGTCGCAATCAAAACACAGCTTTTATCAGGAGGGAATCCCGACAATGAATTACACTGGGATTTCGCATTCTGCCGCCAGTTCCCTGGCAATGCCGTAGAGTTCGCCGTTGCACGCGTCAATCCGCTTTTGTTCTGCTTTGAGCTCATTGGAATCCTTCTGCAGATCAGCATTCTGATGTTCCACCTGCTTCGCTGTGCTTGACGGTGCGGGCCCTCCGATCTTGTCACGCGACTCGATGAAATGACGGCAGTCCATTGCTTCTTTTACGTCTTCTTCCGTTAAACCAGAGATATCGTGTCCTTCCGCATCGGCAATCATCTTCACCATTGCAAGATCCACATCTTTCGGTTTGAGTCCGTTCGCATAGCAGTATTTGACGATGTTTCCCAGGATCAAATGCGAGTAGCGGAACGCCAGCCCGGTCTTTCTGGTTATCACGTCCGCCAGTTCGACAGACTGCGCGAAGTAATCTCCTGCCAGTTCTTCCATGCGATCCTTTTTGAGAATCAGCGTCTTCATGACCGGTTCCATCATATCCAGCACATCCCATGCATATTGCATTGATTTGTTGCAATAGGGCTCCCCGGCATATCGCATGATCGGGAATCCGCTTGTGCCGCCGACCAAAGTGTTCAGCATGGCAATATAAAAGCCGGATACTTCTCCTGCGCGACCGATGGCAACTTCAATTGGATACGGGTTCTTTTTCTGCGGCATAATACTGGATGTGCCTGCAAATGCACCGTCCAGCTCCACCAGATTAAACTCGTTCGAGCACCAGATATACAGATCCGTGCAGAAACGATTCATCGTGCTCATTAGCGTATTGGTTGCGCCGGTTATTGCCAGAAGGTTGTCATACTGCTGACCTGCATCATGATCGTTCTCCATAACGCCCTTGAATCCAAGCAGATCCGCCAACCGCTCCCTGTTCAGAGGCCATGCCGTTCCTGCAGTTGCAGCGCTGCCCAAAGGCGAAATATTATGCTGATTGTAGGCAAACAATAGGCGATCATAGCTCCTCTTGAGCGCACCGGACAGACTCAGAAGATATTCCGCATACGTCGTCGGCTGAGCGGACTGCATGTGCGTATACCCCGGCATGAGTGTATCCTTGTTGGCGTCTGCGATCTCAATCAGCGTTTTGCGAAAATCCAGCAACTTGAACAGCAGCTTCCTCAGATTTTCTCGTACGGATATCCGGGCAGAAGCAGTATTATAATCGATACGGCTTCTTCCGATATGCAAACGACCTGCCACATCATGTCCGAGAATGTCCGTCATATAAGACTCATAATTGAAGAACGCCATACCCAGTTTCGGGTCAAAAGGAAACCGGTCCGGACCGAGTTCATCAATTTTGAGACACACTTTGCAAATGCCTGCGGCATCCTTCCGGGAAAGCAATTTTTCTTCCATCAGCATAATCGCCTGGGCAAGATTGCATTTATTATGCCCGAAGAACGTCTCTTTCTCCGGGGGAAGAATCGGAGCATACATATACTTCACGACTTCCGGAGCCTGAGGCTTCCCATGGCGGGCAATCATCAGTTCTTCAAAACCCTTTGCGTTTTCTTTGGTGATACCCTTGGTATCGCTGCTGTAGTTTTTCATTTTTTGTTTTCCTTATTGACCATAGTATTCTTTGGTCGCATTGTACTCGGAAATCACGCCGTTGGTTACTTCCTCCGCAGAATGATATGCATTCGCCATACCAAGCTTGGTAACCATTGCCTGGAAACCGGCGTCTTCGGAAATAGCCTTTACAAAGCCGTTGATCGCATCAATCGTCTCCTGCGGCATACCTTTCGGTCCGGCCAGAATGTACCACTGATATGCGGTAGAGCCGAGGATCTTCGCGATTTCCGGGAAATCTGCATTCGCCGTGCCGCATCCTTCTGCAAGAGGCTCTGCACCTTCAACACCGGGGATCTCCATCAGGAATCGAATATCGCCGGATTCACGGAGCGCATTTTGTGCGGAAGCAGCGGAGAAGCCGCACTCCACCTCGCCGTTGGCAATTGCAACCGCCAGAGAAGCCGCATCTTCGTAAGATGTTACTGCAAACTGATAGCCCGCGCCGGCAAGCTGCTGGAACATCAAAGCGGTAGGAATGGAGATCGAACCGGCTTTGATTTCGCCCGGATGCGCTTTCACGTACTCCAGGAAGCCGTTTGTGTCCATTACGCCGATTCTTTCAAAGAGCTTTGCGTTGCAGCCCCAAACCCATCTGACTTCCGCCATACAGCCGAAATACTCGACGCCGTTCAGCGGATCGTATTCAACTTCCATTGCAAGAGGTGTGCTGGAAAACTGCTTGTTCGTACAAAGAACCAACGTATACCCGTCCGGATTGGAATTGCACGCCTGAGCGGTACCGAGCGTATAGGAAGCGCCGGGCACGTTTTCAACCACGATTACCTGACCGAGATAGTTACCGGCCATGGAAGCGATTGCACGCGACAGCGAATCATATCCACCGCCCGGTTTTGCAGGCGCAATAATGGTGATCGGTTTAGAGGGATACTTTGCTTCAACTTCATCTTTCGGTTTCGCAGATGTGCTGCACGCAAGCAGCATGCACATCAGACAAACGGCCATAATAACAGAGATCATTTTTTTCATGGTTTTTTCCTTTCCTTCCTTATGTTTTATTATTTCACTCAACGTGAAAACTGTTTTACATCAAAAACGTACATACAGGAACTTCGTCAGCAAGAAGTAGACAGCAACCGGCAGCAGAACGGAAACCGGGATCGTTACATAGAGTTTTTTGTATCCGTACAGCCATGTCAGTGCAAATGTACATACAATCGCCACCGGTATGAAATGAATCAATGGAACCAACACTGCAAACAGGATCACGACTGCAAGATAAATAGATGAAGGAACGATCTCCTCCTTCAGTTCCGTCAGCTTCGTCGAGTTTCCCGTTTCATTTCCCGTTTCTTTTTTCAACAGTTGAAACACCATCAGTGCGATTCCGCAGAGAATGATTAAACCGGAATAGACATACGGAAGCACACGCCCGTTCTGCACGATTTCCAGATTGACCATCAGCGGGTTCCTAACCACTCGGATCGTCTTTGGGATGATGACGAAAACATTCAGAACCCCGAAAAGAAGAAATCCTGCGCCGATGAAACAGTCTGCTTTCAGTCTTTTAGCTATTTTCATTTGCAGCCTCCTTTTGCGATTTCCGTCTGTTTCGTATCGTTGAAACAACGATCCATATAATGAACGCCGCAAGTATCGCCAGAATCACCTTGCACGCCGTGCTGCTCCAAAAGATACTCAAAGACCCCTGAGAAACTGACATCGACTGTCTGAAATACTGTTCCAGATTCCTGGCAAGTATAAATCCGATCGCAGCCGGTGCAAGCGGAATATCACATTTTTTGAGGATATAGCCAAATGCCCCCATTGCGATAAAGATTCCTACGTCTATCATCCGGCCGTTGATTGAATATATGCCGGCAAGACAGATGATCGTAACAATCGGATAAACAATACTGAGCTTACTGCGCAATACAAGAGCGATCGGTTTCGATACAAGCAGTCCCAACGCAATGTTAAGCAAATTCGCGACAATAAAACCAGCAAAAATCGTATATATGATACTCGCCTGCTGTGTCACGATGCCCGGACCGGGTGCAATGCCGTGGATCATAAACGCTGCCAGCAAGAGCGCTGCCGCCGCGTCGCCGGGAATCCCAAGCGTAAGCAAAGGAATCAGATTTGCACCGGATACCGCGCTGTTTGCACTTTCGCAGGCAATGACGCCCGGGACAGCGCCTTCTCCGAACTTCACGCCGCTTTTTGTTTTCCCGCCGTAAGCCAGTTTATTGAATGCGTAGCTCGCGAACGCGGCGGCAGAAGATCCCAAACCGGGAAGGATGCCGAAAACCGTTCCGATGACCGTGCCGCTGAAAAACGCCTTGGATGATTCTCTGCAGTCTCTTAACGTCAGACCTTCCCCCAAGATCTCCATTGGTTTCTTCGTCTTTCCCGATAAGGATTCTTTTCGGATGGAAGAGACCCCAGCAATGATCTCGGAGAGCGCTAGGAGGCCGACCAGAATTGCCGTAGAATCCAATCCTTCCAGTTTTCCGAGAACCGGAATCACACCCAAGCGCGGCAATCCGGTAGTCGTGTCCAAGCCTACCGTACCGAGAAGCAATCCGAGGCAAATCGAAATGATGCCCTTAAACGGGTTTTTCCCGACGAGCATTGCGGCCAGGGTTAAGGCAAGAAGCAGGATCAGAAACTTTTCGGGAGATCCCAGCTTCAGTGCTGCTCTTGCAAGTGTTGCGACGCCGAAAATCAATACAATATCGGAAAGAAGGTCGCCGAGACCGGAACCGAATATGGACGCGTGCAAGGCTTTTCTGCTTTGTCCCTTCGCTGCAAGCGGAAACCCGTCGAACGCCGTTGCCGCCGCTGATGCAGTTCCCGGCACATTCAGCAGAACCGAGGAAAAGCTTCCGCCCATTGTCGCACCTTTAAATATTGCCACTAGAAACAGAATGGCATTGGAAGCGCTCATATTGTAGGTCAGAGGAAGCGTAATACCCATAACCAGCACGGAACCCAACCCGGGGATTGCTCCGGCTATAATCCCAAGCAGTATTCCCGCGCACATCAAAAGCAATGTGTACACATTGAATACATTGCCGAATCCTGCAGCAAGATTTTGGAAAATATCTCCCAGCACAAAAATCCACCTCTCTTGTGTCAGATTTCTTTTCCGTACTTTTTCAGTTTTTCCTCATCAATTTCAACGCCCAAACCCGGACCGTTCGGAACGACCAGACACCCGTCTTCATAGCGGAAAGGTTCTCGGATGATATCGTCTCTATACCAGTGCGCTGCAACCTTTGTCTGTTCGGGATAACCTTCCACATGCGTTACGGGGAAAACCGAAGCAAGATCGATGTTCTTTGCGCTGCAAGCCATGTGCAGATTTGCCGCGTTACCGATACCGAATTCGCCGGATCCGTTCACGTTGCATCGTATTTTTGCATTTTCACAAATGCTTGCTATGGTTCTTGCTGGATACAGCCCCCCTGCTTTTGATACATAAATAGACACATAATCCGCCGCGCGAAGGCTGACAATGTCCAACGCATCCGCCACGGTCCAGCAGCTCTCATCCGCGCAGACGGGACACTGCAGCATCTTCGTGATCTGCTGCATCTGCATGATACCTTCCACCGGCTGCTCGAGGTACTGCAAGTTATACCGGTTCATTTCCGTTCCCCATTTGATGGCTTCTTTCGGGGAAGGATATCCTTGATTGGCGTCGACTAAAACATTGACGTCTGGACCCACAGCTTCACGGAGGCGCTTCATCAGTTCTACATCCCGCGGCAAATCCAGACCTCCCTTCATTTTGATGTTTTTGATTCCTTCATCAACCGCTTTTTTCGCCTCATCCACTGCTGCATTTATGTCCATAACAACGCCCAAGCTGTGCGCAAGCGGAATTCTGTCACGATGCTTGCCGCCTAAAAGTTTGTAGACGGGCATATTGATCTTCTTTCCCATGATATCGTAAAGCGCAATATCCACAGCGGCTTTAGCATAATTGTGCCCACGAATCGCCGAATCCATTTTGTGATGGATCAAATCGATATCGAATGGATCACATCCGACAATTGCCGGGAAGATATTCTCTCGAATAACGACCGCACAGGTAGAAGCCGTTTCTCCGTAATAGCGGGAAAAGTCTCCTCCCCATTCTCCCATGGCGGTTGCTTCTCCGTATCCGACGATGCCTTCATCGGTGAACACTTTCAGGATGAACCAGCCTTGTCCTACGTCGGCCGTACTGGAAGCCCAAGTATGACGTCGACGGGTCGGTATACTCACCTCATAACATACAAAATCCGTAATCTTCATCCGGCGCTTTTCCTCCTTTACGCCTCAATGACCGGCAGTTTGCTGTAGTCGTATTTGTTCTTCGTTCCGGTAATCATCTGATGGCCGTCTCCGGTTACAAGGACCTCATTTTCCAGCTGATAGCCGCGGCAGCCGTCAAGCGTAACGATCGGCTCCACACAAAGGACCATGTTCTCTCTCAACAGTGTGTTCTTGTACGGATTGATGTACGGTTCCTCGTGCAGCGACAGCCCGAGTCCGTGACCGACGAAGGCGACCGGATCAAATCCCCATTCTATGAACTGGTCTCGGAAGCTGTCGTATATCACTTTGCTTCCTATGCCAGGACGGATTTTTGCGATCGCATCATCATGCGATTGAACGACCTTATTCCAGATATTCAAATGAATAGGATCCGGCTCCCCTACAATGGCCGTCCGGCAGCAGTCGCAGTAATAATTCTTCTTTACACCGATCAGGTCAATCCTGACCAAATCGCCTTTTTTCAATACGCGGTCCGTTGCTGCACCGTTCAAAAGGATGCTTCTTTCTCCCGAAGCAACAACAGGGATGTTCAATTTGTCTCCCCCGATTCCGTTGAACCTGCTTACGAGCATATTCTGCAGTTCCTTTTCCGTCATCCCTGCTTTTGCCGCAGCGAATACACCGTAAATAACGTCTTCAACCTGTGCACCGAATTCCTGAATACGACGGAGTTCAAAAGGAAGTTTGATCATCCGCATTTCTTCATACAGTTCATCAGCGTTTACGATTTCCGCATTGGGAATCTCGTTCTGCAGCATAAACAAATCCGTTGCCGGAACATAGGAAAGCTCGAATCCGATCCGCTTGTTTTCGACGCCCATTTTTTTCAGGGTCTCAATCGTCAGCATCATCGGCTTCTGTGTAAACTCGTTATACGCTGTAATCTTTCCCTCTGGAATCCAGCCCTGCATCCGCATAAGCGGTTCTTCGATATTGACGATAATGACCTCGGGATCACAATCCATCGTAAGGATATGGGCAACCTCCCTCTGCCGTACGGTGATTTGCGTCGGCACGGATGTTCCGGTCAGATACGTGATGTTTTCCGGTGACATCGTGACAAGTGCATCCAGCTTGTACTTCTGCATGATTTCCCGCTGCAGTTTTGTAAACTCCTGATACATTCTTTTTCCTCCTTTTGAAAAACGCATTAATTGGTAGGACCTCTTTTGCGCTAATAAATCATCATAGTTTCGTTTCCGCTATCGTCCCTGTTGTGATTCGATTTCAGAGTTACACTTCCTTCGTATTTGTACCGGCGTTCTCAATGCTTGCTCTTGTACTTGCAAAATGAGCAATGTATGCCTGTTTTACTTCATTTACATCCAACGAACCGAACGCATTGGCAATTCGATTATGCTCTTCAATAGATTTGCGGATTCGCTTTTCATTGTCAAACAATACTCTTCTTTCATCGTAGATGTTTCCGGTCAAGCTCACACAGATGTTAAGAAGAATGTCGTTCCCTGCCATCTTCCGGACAATATTGTGAAACGCCAGATCGTGCTGCAGCATATCTTCATTGGACATAGCAGTCTTCTGAACCTTTGAAATGCATTCTTTCATCTGCTGACGAACAGAAAGATAATCCTTCTCTGGAATTAATTCTACCGCACACAGATCTAACGCTTCCCGTATCGTCAGCATTTGAAAAATCTCGTCCTTATGAATAACCAGCCACGTTGAGCCGTCGTCTCCCGGCTCTATGTTCGTTTTCCGAAGATACGTTCCGCTTCCGTGGATGATTTCAACAACGCCCAAAGTTTCCAGGATTTTCATCGCTTCCCGCAAAGAGTTCCTGCTGATCCCCAGATTCGTCGCCAGTTCACGTTCGGCCGGAAGGCGATCATCCACTTCAAATCCGTTGTTTGCAATATATTGAAGAATGCTCTTGATATGCCTGTTTTCAGCGTTTAAAAATCCTGTCATTTTCCAAACCCCTCTTATACTTGTTCTTTTGAATACAGAACTGCAACGGATACATTATAAAAGAATCGTTACTGTGTTTTCAAGAGCTATTTCCATTCAAATACGATCATCATACGCTGCTGTGACTACAATCTCTACCAAAATTGGTTTCCTACCCAGTTTTGTCACTATTAAGGCACGAGTAGGTGACATTTCCCTACAAATCCAGCGGTCCCATTCTTCATTAAATGCGCCGACATCGCGGGAATCACGAAGGTATATATCCGCATGTAGGATACAATCTTTCGAGGATCCATACTTATTCAGCATATCCTCGATTTTTGCAAGGACCGATCTTGCCTGCGTTCTGATTGTATCTCCGGCATCTGTCGCCGTGACACCGGAAAGATACAGTATGCCGTTGTGACGAATCGCCTCATGATAGCGAATCCCTTTTCCAAAGCGTTCCATCTTCTTCTCCTCTTAAAACGGAAAGCCGTACGTTAACGGGTCTGTAGGATCCACAACAAATTTATGAAACCCGGTAATGTGGGCGCTTCCTGTCAGTGATGGAATCGCCCCTTTATATCCTCCTACTTCTATGGGACGCAGAATTGTTGCTGTAAACTTTCCGGCAGTCAGGCTCTCCTGAGAAATGGATTCACCGACTTTCAACAATCCTTTTGCAAACAATGCTGCGGCTCTTGCGGAAGTACCTGTCCCGCAGGGAGAACGATCCACACCGGGAAGAAAGACATTCGCGCTTCTTGCGTCCACATCGGTCCGTTCAACCGGAGCTGAATACCAATGAATCTGGGATACCCCCTGTATTTCCGGCAATTCCGGGTGTTGGAACCCGATTTCTTCATTTACTTTTTTCTGAATCCATTCTGACAGTTCCAATAACTTCGGAAGACTCTCGGGGATAAGATCTATATGAAACGGCTCAGCCGGGACAAGTACAAAGCTTCCTCCTCCGTACGCAACATCCACTTCGACAGACCCGTATTCGCCAAAATCCAAAGCCGCACTCTCATAAAGAAAGCAGGCAACATTTTCAAATGTCACACTTTCTACACGCCCGTCAACAACATGCGCAACCGCAGTCACCAAACCGGCTGGCGTTTCCAGCGTTACAGTTGTATATGGCTCGATTACCTTGACCATACCAGTCTCCACCAGCATTGTTGTAACACCGATCGTACTGTGCCCGCACATTGGAAAGTATCCGCCGGAATCAATGAAGATAACTCCGTAATCCGCTTTTTCCAAACACGGCTCCGTAATCACCGCTCCGGACATTACATTCCCACCGCGCGGTTCAAGCATTGTGAGCGTACGAATCCAATCATAATTCTTTTCAAAAAAAGCTCTTTTTTCTGCAATCGTATTTCCGACCAATTTCGGAACTCCTGCAATGATACTTCGTGTCGGCTCTCCGAAAGTATGGGTGTCTACTGTTTCAATCATTTTCGAGAAATACATAATTCTTACCTCCGATTGGTCGGATGACTTTCAGTTAAGCGCCATATTGGTACTACCTCTGTATATATAAAATATAATATTACACCTCGTTTGTCAATAAGAAATTTAAAATTTATGCAGCTTTTTGCAAAAAAAACCAAACACTGATGTCGCCTTTGCTATTGCTTTATGCAAAGCAGAAAACACTATGTAAATCAAAAAATCGAACAGTCAAAAGTCACAAGAAACTGTTCAAAGTCAAAGCCGTTTCATCGTGAATAACATTATTACATTACCATGAGGAAGGGAGCGATTTGTTCCGGTTTTGAACCAAGCTTCTGATGAAACTGGACACGAAGTGGACACAGTTTATCTTTTTTCTATGGACTTATTGAATCAAATAATCTATATATAGTATGAAAATGAACATAATATAACAACATATCGTGGTTTATAACCAAACAGAGCAATTCGATTCCGGGTGGCGCCTCCAAACAAAACAGCACCCCCTTGCGGGTGCTGTTTTGTTTGGTGCTGATACTCTCTCAATCGAAGCGGCGCTTCAGCGTCGGTTCGATGAGGGTCGATTCTGGGGTGAATGAAGCCCCGGTGGGGCTTCAGAGCCGAATCGTGACCGAGCCGGAAGGCGCAAGCGCCTCCTCAATAAGCACCCCTTACGGGTGCTGTTCTGTTTGATGCTGATACTCCCTCAATCGAATCGGCGCGCCGGCGCTTCCCGGCAGCGGCAGACAGGAGTACCTCGAGAGCATCGTCAACCAGGTGCTGTTCGGATAAATGACGGGATAGAACGTATAGAAGCAAAAAGCCGATTCGGTCAACATAGACCGATCGGCTTTTCTGTTTATGAGGGATTCAGATCGTCCCGGTTTTGCTCACAGTACGACATGGATCCGCATCTCCCTGCCGTCTGGGCAGGAGGCGGAGATTTTGCCGCCGTGCGCCTCGGCGACCGCCTTTGCGATCGAAAGACCGACGCCGGTTCCGCCGGATTCGCGGCTTCTGGATTCATCCGGTCGGTAGAAACGGTCGAACAGGCGTTTGCAGTCCGGCGGCGTGTCATAATTGCAGGGATTCTGCACACAGATATGGATATGGCCGCCCTTCTTCTCCAAAGAGAATCGGACAACCGCTTTCGGGGTGGAATACCGGATCGCGTTGTCGATCAGGACGGACAGCAGTTCGACGATCGCCGTTCGTTCCCCGTGCAGCGTGACGTCCGCCGCGATCTCCGGCGCGATCGACTTTTCCTGCGTGCGGGCGTGGGATTGAAAGGATTCGACGATCTCCCACGCGGCATCGCTCAGGGAAAAGGTCTCCTTGTTCGGAAGCGGGTTCGCCTCGTCCAGACGGGACAGGGTGACAAGCTCCCCGACGATCTTACTGAGCCGCTTCGTCTGCGTGCGGATATTGTCGGTCCATTCATCGTCGCCGTGTTCCAGCGTTACGATATCGAGACTCGTGCCGATGGAGGTCAGCGGCGTTTTCAGTTCGTGGCTTGCGTCGGTGATGAAACGCTTCTGCTGTTCCAGATTCTGCACAAACGGTTTGATCGCCTTCTTTGACAGCAGAAAGACCAGCAGAAAGATCAGCAGCATGCCCGAAAACGCGATCAGAAGGGAGACTGTCAGAAGCGATCCCATGAATTTCTGTTCGCGGGATACGTTCAGAAAGATGATGACCGTTCCGTTCTCCCCGGTATCCTTGAGATAGCGATAGCTGTCGAGGAACCCGCGATCCTGCCGCCTGTTTTGGGCGCGCTGCGCATATGCGGCGGCGGTTTCCCTGTCCACCGAAGCGATATACTGCATCAGCGGGGTCTGTATGCGTCCGTCCGCGTCGGTGCGTACCGTGAAGAATCGGGTCATGTATCGGAATTCCTGATCCGGCTGATTCGGAAACTCCGGCGCGGGCGCATCGCTTTCCTTTGCCGGTTCGTTTCGTCCCGCTTCAAATCGCAGCAGGGAATCCAGCGTTTCGTCCGCCTGCCGGACGACCGTATAGTAGTTTGTCACATTGATCAGCGCCACGATCAGAACCGTGACCACAAAAAAGGCAGCCATCGCGACCGCAATGATGCGCCAACGCAGTTTTTTCAGCATGAGATCACCTCCAGCGCATAGCCCGCGCCGCGGATCGTCCTGATCTCGACGTTCGCCTCGAGCGTCTTAAGTTTCTTTCGGAGGAACCCGATGTGCGTCCAGACCACATCCACTTCGGAGTCCGTATCATAGCCCCAGATCCGATCCATCAGATGCTCGGTTGAAAACACAAATCCCGGATGCGCGCTGAACAGCTCCATCAGTTGGTATTCCTTATTGGTCAAACGGATCCGATTGCTTCCGACGGACAGCTCATAGCGGTTGCCGTCCAGGGAAAGATTCCCGATTTGTCTTACGGAATCGGTATACGCTTCGCTGCGCCTCGAAAGCGCCTTGACCCGCGCGATCAGTTCGACGGAGGCAAACGGCTTCGGGAGATAATCGTCCGCGCCGGCGTTCAGCCCGGTGACGCGATCTTCGATCTCCGCCTTCGCCGTCAAAAGGAGGATGGGCGTCGTCATGCGCTGCTTCCGGATCCGGCGCAGCACCTCCAGCCCGTCCATACCCGGCATCATGATATCCAGAACAATGACGTCGTACGGAACGGAGGACGCATAATCCCATGCGTCGATTCCGTTGTGCACGATGTCCACGGTATATTTTTCCCGCTCCAGCAGCAGCTTGAGCGCCTTTGCCGTCGCAATTTCGTCTTCCGCAATCAATACCCGCATTTCTTTTTGATCCTCTCTTTGCAGACAAGGCTGCGTCAAAAACCGCCTTATATCTGACAGTATATCACAGATCCTCTGTGCTTTGGAAACGATTTTTATCGAATTGTACCGTGCATACAGAATAACGGCGGAACTTGAAACGTACCTGAAATAGAAAACAGCATTCTTTTCAAATATAACACAGTTTTGACCGGCGCATTTCAAGTACAGTTCAGGAACCGCGTTTATGATACCGTTGTATAAAGGACATAGGATCGGCAAAAAAGCCGAATCACCAAAGGGAGAACGCGAATGGCAGCATCCAAACGCAGAAAACGCGGGCGCAAGGCGCTCGTCACCGTACTGATCATTCTTGCCGTGCTGATCGTTGCAGGCGCAGTCACGGTCAAGCTCCTGCGCGACCGTGTGACGGAAGCGTACGGACAAAAGAATACCACCGAGATCCTGACCGCAACCGTCAGCCGCGGCAGCATCAGCACGACCATTTCCGGCAGCGGCGTGCTGTCGCAGCAGGAGGCGACCTCCGTTTCCGTACCGAGCGGAGTCGCCGTGCAGACCGTTCGGTTTGAAGCCGGCGACTCGGTCAAGGAAGGCGACAAGCTCGCAAGCGTACACATGCCTTCGGTCCTGACCGCGATCAACGCGCTGCAGGAAACGCTGGACGATCTTGACAAGGAGATCGCAACCGCGGCAAAGGAGACGGTCGACACCTATATCCGCTCGTCCGTCAAGGGTCGTGTGAAGCAGATCTACTGCGCGGAGGGAGATTCCGTTCTTTCTGTTATGTATGCGCACAATGCGCTTATGGTCCTTTCGCTGGACGGATATCTTTCCTTTGAAATCCCCGCGGGAACGCTTGCGGCAGGGGACGCCCTGACCGTCGCGCTGTCCGACGGGACCGAATTTGCGGGGACCGTCGATTCGGTTGCAGACGACACGGCGACCGTTCTGATCACGGACGACAAGCCGCTCGTCGGCGACACGGCGACGGCTTTGGACGCGGAGGGCAATGCGCTCGGCTCCGGCGAACTTACGATCCATCAGCCGCTTTCGATCACGGGTTACGCAGGGACCGTCAATCGCATCAATGTGCGGGAAAATCAGCTCGTCTATGCAAAATCGATCCTGGTTATGCTGAAGGATACGGCGTTTACCGCAAATTACGAAACGCTGCTCACAGAGCGCGCCTCGTGCGAAGAGGCGTATAACGATCTTGTCCGGCTGTATAAGGTCGGCGCGATCTATGCGCCGGTCTCCGGCAAGATCTCGACGCTTTCGGAAACGGAGAGCGAAGAAAACGAGGAGGACGAATGGACGCTCATGGAGATCGTTCCGCAGGAAAACATGATCGTTTCGGCGTCCGTCGACGAATCGGACATCCTTGCGGTTTCGGTCGGACAGGAGGCAAGCGTCGTGATCTCCTCCATCGGGGAGGACGCCTTTACCGGCACGGTCACCGCGATCGAACAGACCGGGACCAGCAGCAACGGCGTGACGACCTATGCCGTCGAGGTGACGATGGACCGCACGGAGAAGATGTACCCGAACATGAGCGCGACGGTTTCGATCCGGATCGAGGGCGTGGACGACGCGCTGATCGTACCGGAAAAGGCGGTCACGAAGACGCGGGATTCGGCATATGTGTATACCTCCGTGAATGAAACGACGGGCGAGCTTTCCGGCATGGTCGAGGTCGAGACCGGGCTGTCCGGCGGCGGATATATCGAAATCACAAGCGGGCTCAAAGAGGGCGACACCGTTTACTATAAGGAAACGGCGACGAACGACTTTGCAAACTTCATGAACGGGTTCGGCGGCAACATGGGCGGATTCGGCGGAAATTCCGGCAACAGACCAGGTTCGGGCGGCTCCGGCGGATTCGGAGGCAATTCGGGCGGCATGCCCAATCCCGGCGGCAGCGGCGGCAACAGACCTTCCGGCAGCGGAAACGGCAGCGGCAGCGGAAGAAGACGCGGAAACGGCGGTGACTGATCCATGATCGTTCTGAAGGAAATCTCAAAAACCTATCGCATCGGCGACGAGGTCGTAAAAGCGCTGGATCATGCGTCGCTGACGATCGAAGGCGGCGAATTTGTGAGCATCATCGGACCGTCCGGCAGCGGCAAGTCCACGATGATGAACATCATCGGCTGTCTGGACGTCGCGGATTCCGGCGAATACCTCCTGGACGGAACGCCGATCGAGGATTATACCGAAAACGAGCTGGCAAAGGTCAGAAGCCGCAAGATCGGATTCGTGTTCCAGAGCTTCAACCTGATTCCGCAGCTTACGGCGTACGAGAATGTCGAGCTCCCGCTGATCTATCAGCGCGTCAAGAAGGCGGAACGCAAGCGCCGCGTGACCGAAGCGCTGGAGCGCGTGCAGCTGACGTACCGCATGCATCATCTGCCGAGCGAGCTTTCCGGCGGTCAGCAGCAGCGTGTGGCGATTGCCCGCGCGATCGCGGCGCAGCCCGCTTTGATCCTTGCGGACGAACCGACAGGCAACCTCGATTCGCACACGGGACAGGAGATCATGAACATCTTTCATGAACTGCACGAAGCCGGAAACACGATCGTGCTGATCACGCACGATCCGAACGTCGCGACGCAGGCAAACCGCTCGATCCATATTCTGGACGGCAGGGTGACGGAGGTGGGCGCATGATTCAATCCGTTCGTATGGCATTGAAATCGATCTCCGGCAACAAGATGCGCGCGTTTTTGACGATGCTCGGCATCATCATCGGCGTCATGGCGCTGGTGATCCTGGTGAGTCTGGTCAACGGCGCGACCGGCAACGTGCAGGAGCGGATCGCGTCGCTCGGCTCCGATATGATGACCGTCCGCATTTCGGACAACAAGGGCGACCCCGTGACGATCGACGACCTTTCCGACTGGATGAACGACCCCAAGCTCGGCAGGATCGCGCCTGCCGCGAGCGAGAGCGTCACGGCAAAATCCGGCTCCGAGAACACGTCCGTGACCGTTTACGGCACCACTGCGCCGTATGCGGACATTCAGAAGCTGACGGTTCTGGTCGGACGCTTTCTGAAAACGGTCGACGTCGACAACCATTCGTTCGTCTGCGTGCTGAACGAGACGGCGGCAACCGAAATCTTCGGCTATGCCGACTGTGTCGGCGAGGACGTCTCGCTGAATGGCTACCGGTTCACGGTCGTGGGCGTACTGGAGGACAACGACGATTCCTTGACAAGCCCGTTTCGCAGCGGATCGCAGATCGCTTATATCCCCTATCCCTCGCTGATCCGGATCAGCACGTCCCAAACGGCGGAGATCACCTCCTTCTATCTTTCCGCTGCGGACGGCGTGACGACCGACGACGCCAAGGCGCGCATGGAGGAGCTGCTTTTGGAACGGCTCGACAAGGACGATGACGCGTTTTCGATCTCCTCGCAAAACGCGCTGGAAAGCACGATGAATTCCGTCACGTCGGTCCTCGCGGTGCTATTGGGCGGGATCGCGGCGATCTCGCTGATCGTCGGCGGCATCGGGATCATGAACATCATGCTCGTTACCGTGACGGAGCGCACCCGTGAGATCGGCATCCGCAAAGCGATCGGCGCAAGCCGCGGCGTCATTCTGCTGCAGTTTCTGGTCGAGGCGATCGTCATCTGCATGCTCGGCTGTGCGATCGGTATCCTGGGCTCATGGGGCGTTCTGATGCTCATCACCACGGTCGTGTCCGGCATCGACCTGACCTTCAAAATGTCCGGCGCGATCGTTTTGATCGCGGTCGGCTTCTGCTTCTTCATCGGCATTGTGTTCGGACTGTACCCCGCGAACAAGGCCGCGCGCATGGCGCCGATCGACGCGCTGCACTACGGCGGCTGAGAGGGAATTATGAAAGCAAAGAAGATTCTGTATTCGATTTTACTGGTTCTGTTTTCCCTGACGCTTGCCGTTACGCTTGCGGTGTATTTCCTGATTCCGGAAAGCGCGATCGCGCAAAGCGACGCCGCGACGGAACAGACGCAGAGCGGCAGACCGTCCTTCTCCGGCGGAGACCTCCCGTCCATGCCAGACGGGTCCTCCGGCTTCTCCGTGCCGGAGGGCGGGTTCAGCTTCCCGAGCGGCGAAACGCCGGACTTTTCGGACGGCAGCTTCAGCTTCCCGAGCGGCGAGGGATTCCCGTCCCGACCCGACGGCGGTTCCTCCGACGGCAGTACGCGTCCGTCCCGTCCCGACAGCGGTTCCTCCGACGGAAGCGGCAGACGTCGTCCGGACAGCGGTTCCTCCGACGGCACGCAGACGACCGTTACGGGCATTGCATCCGAGCTCGAAACGATCTTGCCGGCACGGCTCTTTAGCGCCGTTCTGTTTGTACGGCAATATTGGCTGTGGTTTTTGATCGGCTCGGCGACGGCGGTCGTGCTCTGCATCGTGCGGCTGATCTTCCTTGCGCGAAAAAGCAGGAAGCTGAAGGCGATGCGGGGCGACGATTCCGACGACGATTCCACGTCGCGCAGAAAGATCGCCGTGTGGCCCGCGATCCTGCTTCTGATCGGCGCGCTTGTGCTGGTGGCGGTGCTGTTTCCCGCCGATTCGACCCAATCGACCAATGAAGCGGTCGCCAAGGTCGAGGTGCTGTCCGGCACGGTCGAGCAGGGCTCCCTGACGGAAACGCTGATCGAATCGGGATTCCTTGCGGAGCAGGAAGCAGAAACGGTGACGCTGCCCGCCGCAGTCAAGCTGTCGGCGGTCTGCGTGCAGAACGGCGAGACCGTTACGGAAGGACAGATCGTCGCCAAGGTCGACAAAACGTCCGTGATGGTTGCAATCTCGGATGTTGAGGAAGCGATCGCCGATATCGACGCGCAGCTTCAGAAAGCACACGACGCCGTCGGAAAAACGACGCTCTCAGCAGCGGCGTCCGGAACGGTCAAGCAAGTCTATGCCAAGGTGGGCGACGACGCTTCCGACGTGATGGCGGAATACGGCAGTCTGCTTCTCCTCTCACTGGACGGTCGGATGTCCGTGGAGCTCCCCGCCGAAAACGGTCCTTCCGCAGACAGCGTACTGTATGTGATGCTTTCGGACGGCACGGTCGTTCCCGGTGAGATCACCGATCGGTCGGAAGAGACCGTCACGGTTTCCGTGCTCGATCAAAACTATCCGATCGGCGAGACGGTTTCCGTTTCGGACGAAAACGGCACGCTGTACGGCAGCGGTAAGCTCTCTGTGCACCGTCCTTTAAATGTGACGCAGTATCTCGGCACCGTGACGCGCATCTACCGCGAGGAGGGCGCTGCGGTCACCGCCGGCACGGTTCTCATCGGCTTGTCCGACGCTTCGGATACCGCAAATTACCGCACGCTTTTGGAACAGCGCGCCGAATACGAGACCGAGCTGAAAACGCTGTTTGAGCTGTATCAGAATGAAGTGATCCTCGCGCCCGCAGACGGCGTCGTCTCCGGCATTTCGGAGGACGTTCCGTACCAAACCGTTTCCGCGATCCTCGGCAGCGAACCGGCGGTCCGCCGTCTTGCGACCTCGCCGATGGACGCTTCCCCTGCCGATTATGTGCACTATGTAGGGCAGGTAACGGGCAATGCGGGCGGTACGCTGTCTCTGAACATTGCCGCGGGTACCGTGTCGATCTCTGACTATACGAACGTGTCCGCCATTGCAGGCGTCGAAATGAGTATGCCGGGCACGTATACGATTGCATCCTCGGTTCCGGTCTGCTCCTATACCGGATCGTGGGGCACGATCCCTGCGTCGTCAATCGCGGCGGGCGATCTGCTCGTCTTTGCGTTTGACGAAAACGGTACGCTGGTATGGGTGATCTGCTATCCCGGCGCGGCGCCGACGCCCACCCCCACGCCGACGCCGACCCCGACGCCGGATCCTTCCGCAACGCCGGCGCCGAGCGCCGATCCGAGCGGTGAGCCGTCTTCCCCGCAGCCCTCCGGGCAAGCCCCCGGACCGGGCGGCGGGCACGGCGGAGGCGGGTTCAATATTCCCTCCGGCAGAGGCGGAGCTTCCTCGACCCCGGAACCGGCATACCGAATCGCCGAACAGACGCTGCTTTCGGTCACGCCGCAGCAAACGATGCTGCTGGACGTCACAATCGACGAACTGGACGTTCTGTCCGTCTCGGTCGGGCAAAGCGTATCGGTGTATCTCGACGCGCTTCCCGGCACGCATTTTGCGGGAACGGTCACGGAGATCGATTATGAGGGCGTCAACAGCGGCGGCAACACGAAGTATACGGTTACGGTTGCGCTCGCACGAACCGGTTCCATGCTGCCCGGCATGAACGGCACGGTCGTGATCTCCGGGGAAACGCATGACAATGCGCTGCTGATTCCCGTCGCGGCGCTGTATGAGACGGGCAATTCGGTCGTCGTCTATCAGGGATACGACCCGGAAACGGACGAGCTTCTCGATCCCGTTCCGGTAACGACCGGCTTTTCCGACGGAACGAATGCGGAGATCCTTTCCGGGCTCTCAGCAGGCGACGTCTTCTGGTACCGTTACGCGGATACTGTTTTTTACGCAACCGGCACGACCGGACAATAGCTTCCCGCGTACGGGAAAACGTCGGATTTCACAGCATATCCGACGATATAAACAGCTCCGGATGTCCCCTTCCCCCGGAGCTGTTTTCCGTATCTGAAAAGATTTTGCATGCATTTTAACTTCATTTCAGCATGACCCGTATAATCAAAGGTGAAAAGCAACCAAAGGAGCAATCATCGTATGTACGAATATGAAATGAATAACAACATCATCCCGGGCGCCGAGCACGAAACGAAAGAAACCAAAACCGGGACCCGCAGAAAAAAGCGCAGATTGGCAAAAAGGATCTTCACCATGCTGCTGTGCGGCGTTGTTTTCGGCGCGTCGGCGGCAGGCGCGTTTGCCGGTGTGAACGCACTATTGAGCCGGAATTCCGAAAAAACGGAAAATACGGTTGCCGCCGTCGCGGAAGCGGACGACATCGTGATCGTTCCGGAGCAGAAGACGACCTCTGCGCTGACCGCCGTTTCCTATGTGTCCGCCGACACAAAGACGGCGCAGGCACTGGACGTCAGCGAGATCGCCGAGGGCATGATGCCTGCGATGGTGTCCATTACGAACATCAGCGTGCAGGAGGTCCGGAACTATTTCGGCATGTTCGGCGGGCGTACGCAGACGCAGGAATCCGAAAGCAGCGGGACCGGCATCATCATCGGCGAAAACGAAGACGAGCTGCTGATCGTCACGAACAACCATGTAATTGAGGTCGCAACGACGCTGACGGTCTGCTTTACGGACAATGAAGCGTGCGAGGCGATGGTCAAAGGCGCCGATCCGGACAACGATCTTGCGGTGATCGCGGTCAAGCTTTCCGAAATCAAAGAGGAAACCGCCGCGGTGATCAAGATCGCACGGCTCGGCGATTCGGATGCTTTGAAGGTCGGACAGCAGGTGGTCGCCATCGGCAACGCGCTCGGCTACGGACAGTCCGTGACCACGGGTATCGTCAGCGCGCTCGGACGCAGGATCGACACCGCTGACGTCGACATGATCCAGACGGATGCGGCGATCAATCCCGGCAATTCCGGCGGCGCACTGCTCAACATGAACGGCGAGGTGATCGGAATCAACTCCGCCAAATTCAGCTCCACCGAGGTCGAAGGCATGGGCTACGCGATCTCGATCACCGCAGCGCTGCCCGTGATCGAGGACCTGATGAACCGCACGACGAGGGAAAAGGTCCCCGACGAGAACGCGTCCTATCTCGGTATCAGCGGCGAGGAGATCACCGCGTCGATCTCCGCAGCCTACGGCATCCCGCAGGGCGTCTATATCACCCGCATCGACAGCGACAGCCCGCTCAATGCGCTCGGCGTCACCGTCAAAAGCGTCGTCACGCATTTTGACGGGATCCGCGTCACAAGCCCGGAGAACCTCGAAAACCGGCTCCGATACTATGCCGCCGGCGAGACCGTTGAACTGACCGTGCAGGTGATCGAAGGAAACCGATATGTTGAGAAAACCCTTTCTGTCACGCTGGGCTACGCATCCGAACATTCCTCAAACACCTCTCAGGGCGACTTCGGATACAACCCCTTCGGTCGGCACTGAAAGAAACAAGGAGCTGTCTCATCCGGAAAGCGACGCAAATAAAGTGAATCGACGAACTTGCTCTTTTCTCCCATAGGGAATCCGACAGGAGGTTCCGGCTGTCAAGGCTGTCGCAAAAGGAATCAGCCCGTTTACGACAGCCTGATAAGGACCGGTGGGTCCGCAGCGCCGAACTATGACCGAGCCCGCAGGCAAGAAGCGTCTCCAAAGAAAACAGCATCCGAAAGAGTGCTGTTTTTGATTGTTCCGTTTCGCGGCGGCGCGCAGACATCGCAAATCTTTTTTCATTCGTTTTAATTTCATTTTAGGAAGCGCGGGTATGATGGTATCATCAAAGAAAGCGAGGACACACAGATGGAAAGCGTACAGGCGCCGATCACCGTGATGCAGCGGGTCGAGTGGAAATACATTTTAAGCGCGGAGCAGACGGATTTCTTCTGCGCGCGATTGAAGGGACACATGGAGCCGGACGCGTACGGGCTCACGACGATCCAGTCGCTCTATTACGATACGCCGGACAGACGGCTTGTCCGGACCTCGATCGAAAAGCCGGAATTCAAGGAAAAGATCCGGCTGCGCGCCTACGGACGCGCGACGAACGAAACGCCGGTGTTCCTGGAGCTCAAGCGCAAGGCGTTTGGAATCGTCTACAAGCGCCGCGTGCAGGCGACGGTCCCGGAGGTGACCCGGTTTTTCGCGGGCGAGCCGGTTCTCGGCGAAGACGGGCAGATCGATCGCGAGATCACCTATTTCCGCGATTATTACAGAACGCTCGAGCCCGCGTGCATGATCCTCTATGACCGCACCGCGTACTACGAGCCGGACGGAGACCTCAGGCTCACGATCGACCGCAATCCGCGCTATCGGCTCGATGCGCTGTCCTTCGATCATGCGCCGGTCGGGATCCCGCTGCTTGCGCCGGGCGACACGATCCTTGAAATCAAGGTGCAGGACACGATCCCGCTGTGGCTGGTCCGCATCCTCTCCGAGGGAAAGATCCGCCGCGGAAGCCTCAGCAAGTACGGCGAAGCATACCGGCGCTCGACGCCGATCCGCTGAAAGGAGTATTCTATGTTTGATTCGATCTATTCTACCTCCGTAACCGCGGCGGAATTCTTTTGGATGGCGGGCGTCGCCGTTCTCTCCGGCATTCTCTTTGCATGGATCATGTCGCGGCGGGTGCGCTCCACGAAGCGCTTCTTCATCGTGGCGTCGCTGATCCCGTTCGTGGTCGGCGCGGTGATCACCTTTGTGAACGGCAACATCGGCGCGGGCGTTGCGATCGGCGGGGCGTTCAGCCTGATCCGCTTCCGCTCGGCGCAGGGCACGGCGGACGAGATCGCTGCGATCCTGATCGCCATGGGCGCGGGCATTGCCTTCGGCATGGGCTATCTTGCCTACGGTGTGATCATCCTTCTCGTGCTTGCGCTTCTGTACTTCCTCTTTGCGTCGCTGCACCTGTTCGACAGCAAGCCGCTGCGCGAGGAACGGCTTTTGAAGGTGACGGTGCCGGAATCGCTGGAATACACCGATATGTTCGACGAGCCGTTTGCGCAGTATCTGAAAAGCGTCGAGCGTCTCGGCGTGAAAACGACCGGCATGGGCTCCATGTTCCGGCTCTCCTACCTGATCCGCATGAAGGACCCGAAGGAGGAAAAGGCGTTCATCGACGAGCTGCGCACCCGGAACGGAAACCTCGAGATCGCGCTGCTGCCGTACAGCGAGCAGCAGGCGCAGCTATAAGATCAGTCTGGTGAAAACTCATTTTCAACAGACCGGTTGATCTTACGGCATCCTGCGGAAAAAAGCTTTGCAAACCGAAAGACTGATTGTATACTGTTTGCAGAAAGGAAAGAACCATGAAACACACATTTGCTATTTTACTCATATTCGCGCTTCTCTGCACCGCCTGCGGCGTGCAGACGAACACCGGCTCCTCTTCGATCGCCGTCGTGCCGGCTTCCGAAACATCGATCCCCGTGACGGCGGCGGCGACGGCAGCGCCGGTCGACGTCGAAACGCTGGACGATCCGACCGACAGCTCCAGGGAAACGACGGACGATTTCACGATCACATCCGATGCCGGCGCAATTATGCCGGTCGGTTCGGTCTATACGATCACGACGGCGGGCGAATACACGCTGTCCGGTCTGCTCTCGGACGGGCAGATCGCGGTGGATATCGGCGACGAAGACGAGGTGAAGCTGATCCTTGACAACGCCTCGATCTCCTGCTCGACCGGAGCGCCGATCCTTGTGAAGAACGCGGCGGAAGTCACGCTGAAGGCGGAAAAGGACACCTACAACACCGTGACCGATCTTCGGACCGGCAGCGCGGAGGGCGTCGAGGAGGACGCCGCGATCTATGCGGCATGCGATCTGAAGCTCTCCGGCAGCGGCACGCTGATCGTTGAGACCGCGTTTGACAACGGCGTGAAATCGAAGGATGATCTTTCCGTCAAAAAACTGACGCTGAAGGTCACGGCGGCGGGCAACGCCCTGAAAGGCAACGATTCCGTGACGATCAAGTCCGGCAGTCTCATCCTGATCTCCACCGGCTCCGACGGCGTCAAGACGGAGAATTCGGACGTCTCGTCGAAGGAGAAGCAGCGCGGGACCGTTTCGATTACGGGCGGACAGGTCGATATCTATGCTGCCTGCGACGGGATCTCCGCGGCATACAACATCGAGATCTCCGAGGAGGAGAGCTGCACCGTCAACATCTATACCGCGTCGTATGCGGACGTGGGAACGGCTGCGGCGGGTGCGGAAACGTATCTGATCGTGCCGACCTCGCTGTACAGCGACGGCTGCGACTACTATGCGTATCTCTACAACGACGACGATGCGGCGGGCGTCTATGCGCAGTGCACCTATGAAACGATGGTCTACAGCGGACGCACCGGGTATTACGGGCTCGTGTTCCGCATCCCGGACGGATATCGGAACATCCTGTTCGAAATCGTGGAACGCGGCATCACGCCGGACGGCGAAAACTACAAGGCGAGCACGACCGGCGAGACGGTCAACACCGCAATGAACGGATATCTGATGACCTCCGTTTCCGGCGGAACGATCTCAGGCGACTGGGTCAGCATCACAAGCGGAAGCAATTCGTCCAAGACGACGTATTCCGCCAAGGGCATGAAGGCGGAAAACGAGATCATCATCGACGCCGGAACGGTCACGGTCTGCGCGGGCGACGACGGTCTGCACGCAAACGGCGGGACAGAACTGCAGAACGGTGCGACCGGCGCCGGCAACATCACCGTGAACGGCGGCGCCGTGACGGTGACGGCGGCGGACGACGGCATGCACGCGGACAATGCGCTGACGATCAATGCCGGCACGGTCACCGTCGTCGAATCCCACGAAGGGCTCGAGGCAAACGTGATCACGCTGAACGGCGGCACGACCCTTGTCTATGCCAACGACGACGGGCTGAACGCCTGCAAGGGCGCGGCGACGCCGATGGTAACGATCAACGGCGGGTATGCCGAGATCCGCACGCCCTCCGGAGATACGGACGCGATCGACTCGAACGGCAGCTTTCTGATGACCGGCGGCACGGTACTGGTGCTCGGCGGCGCACAGATGGGCGGCATGGCGGGCTCGGTCGACGCGGACGGCACGGTCACCGTCACCGGCGGCACGATCGTCGCGCTGGGCGGCATCTGCCAGATCCCTTCGGACGGCTCGGTCAACACCTACGTGTCGAACGGCACGAACTTCTCCGCGGGCGCATACCGCATCACGGACGCAGGCGGAAACACGATCTTCTCCTTCACGCTTTCCGGCTCCTATTCCTCCTGCTGGATCGCGTCGGACGCATTCGCGCTGAACGGCTCGTACACGGTGGAAAAGGACGGCTCGACCTTCCTTTCCTGGACGCAGTCCTCCGCGACCGAGGGCGACGCGGGCAATTACGGCTTCGGCGGCTTCGGCGGATTCGGCGGGCACGGAAGAAGATAATCCGCAAACAATAAACATCCACCGGCTTGACCGGTGGATGTTTATTCGTCAGGGACGCCCTTTCGCACTATCTTACGGCGGTGATACCCGTCCGCACCGGGACGTGCGATTTCTTTTTCCGTTTGACCGAAATTCTGACGATGGGACACTGAAGCAAAAAGCCGAGGCAATTCAACCTCGGCTTTTGACATTTTTGTACATATTTCCTGCTTTCTGAACTGTGCGACATCTGATTTATAAACCGGAATTTGCGTAATTAACGCATGATGTTACAAACCAAACTGTTTCTTTACTGCTTCGTATTCTTCCTTAAATGCAGGGTCGCGCAAATCTCTAAGGTTCGAAAAGGTATGCTTCGATTCCCAGTACGGGTTGTTTGACTTTGCTTCAATACACGCTTTTACGGTATTCATATTGATGCTCGGCCAGTAGCGCATACCTTTATTGATGAAGCCACTGGCCTGAAGCTTGTTGCCCGCAAGAGGAATCTCACGGAAAGTCTTTCCTATGCAAAGGCATATCCTATCCATATCCCTATCCCGAAAATTGATGGATCGTCCGTACATCACCGGATAATCAATCTCTTTCGGAAGCGATGCGTTTCCGATGATCTCGCAATCACCATAATAGAGTATATTGTCCATGATGTATTCAGAAGGACAGCTGTCCAGTTTGGCCAGCTCGTCTATACTGACATCCGGATCTTCCGTAACAATATGGTATATGGAAACGCATACAGCTCTTCCCATCAGAATGTCCCAGAAGGCACCTCCGGACTTTACCCACTTGTACACATCAAAAAGCACCCTACCGTAACCGTAGTGCTTACGGTCGAACCTAAAACGAAAGAAATCGCCTTCCTTGAATTTGCAGTGTTTTCTTTTCGCACTCGAAAAAACATTGAGATCGGCAAAGTCCTTCTCTGTTGTTTCCGTGATCCATTTGCTGATGAATTCCTCGGGAGGCAATTTCACGCAAGCCATCTCGGAACTATAATAAGTCGTCTGCGTATCGTAATTCCCGATCAGGACTCTTGCCGTGCCATCCTCATTCATATGTAAATCCATATAGGTGCCAAGCGGGCGGCAACGCATGATGTTCATGCCATTCAATCTTTTAGGTTTTCCTTTGGAAGTGATCGGAGCGATCACGGTACGGTTATTCTGTGTCTTCAGGTCATAAGAAGATTCTATGAATCCGCCGTCCTTCCAAATGCAGATTACTTTTCTCAAGACATCTCCGTCGAAATACACAACAACCGTATCATCAGACAATCCCCAATGAGCTGTGTTGCTTGGAACCTCCATACGGTCCCAGGAAGGATCTACTGATTCAAGTCCAAAAAACAGACGCTGTTCGTTCGTTAATTCCATAGAACCTCCTTTTATCCCCTGAAATATCAGCTCCGATTTATGTGAATCACTATAGTATAGATGCTATGAAAATTGAATTCGCGCTTTTCGCCCCAAGCTATATCGACGCATGCAACCGAGCGAAAACGCGGACAGTTTGCGGCGAAATAGGTCACGAATCACCCGTGAAAACGGGTGGTTCTTGATTTTGCCGTTATTCCGGGAACGCAGCTTCCACGGTCAGGGACTGCCCGTCCGAGACCGCATGGATCTTTCCCTTATGCACATCGACGACCGCCTTTGCGATCGCCAGCCCGAGCCCGAATCCGCCGGTCTCGGAATTGCGCGAGGCGTCGGCGCGGTAG
>CADAPG010000014.1 GCA_902789675.1 uncultured Eubacteriales bacterium | reverse complement strand
GAGCAATAGATCGGTTTGTCGTTTCTCGGCTGGAACGGCACCTTGGTGGGCTTGCCGCAGGAGGCGCAGACCGCGTCGAACATCTCACGCGGCTGCTGTCCGCGCGCTGCGTTCTTGCGTGCTCTCCGGCATTCCGGGCAGCGGACGGGGTCGTTTTTAAAATCGTTCTTTGCGTAAAATTCCTGCTCGCCCGCGCTGAAAATAAATTCCTTGCCGCAGTCTCTGCAAACCAGTGTTCTGTCTTCGTACATGATGATTTCTGTTTCCCTTCGATTTTTGGATAATTTTGATCTCCGTCTTCGGCTGACCTGGTCTTTGCCCCCACACTCGCCGGCAGGAGGGTTCGCTCCTAAGCGTTCGCTCCCCACTACTGCCCCTCTCGGCGGAATACCGCCGGCCGGACTTACTTCTAAGCCGCACCATGCTCACGGGCGCTTTGGCCCGCTTATGTGGATCGTTTTGCCTGCGACTGGCATCGACTTGCAACCACAGACCCGAATTCGGACATCCATTTCAGTATAAACCATCTTGCCGTAAATGGCAAAGGTTTTTTTTGATTATTCCGAAACTTTTTTCAACAAAAAAGGGCGCGAAGCCCTTTCTGAGATCCGATGAGGATTATTCGGAGACCTTCCGCTGCGTATGCGCGTCGGAGCCAACGGGAACGTTGTCGTATTGGGCTCTGGGACCGCCCACATACTTCGGACGCGAAAACGCCATCACAAGGTTCGCTTCGCCGATGTGCCGTAAGGGACTGTGCACCGGCACCGCCACGCAATGCAGATGCATGCCGATGAGCGTGTCGCCGATGTCGATGCCGAGGGTCGCCTGCCCGTTCAGGTTTTCGACCATAACCGCGTCCCCGATGCGCTCGTACGCGCCGGTCACACAGGCGCCGCCCGCATGCAGCCACGGCTTGACCCAGACCTGCTGGAGCCCGTATTTTTTCATCGTGGCGCGGGAACAGCACAGCGAGCGGTTGATGTGCTCGCAGCCCTGCACCGCAAGGTCCAGCCCCGCTTCTTCGACAAGGGGCAGCAGCGCGTCGAGCACCGCCTTCGCCGCTTCCTCGCTCGAGCCCGAGCCGATGCGCTTGCCGCAGATCTCGCTGGTCGAGCAGCCGAGCACGATGAGCGCGCCCTTTTCCGGCTTTGCCGCGTTCATCAGGATTCCGAACGCCTCTTTGACCTGTTCTCTGATTTCCTGTTCGTTCATAGTTGTTACCTCATATAGAAAAATTCCGTCGTATCCAAAAGCCTTCCCCTCAAGGGGAAGGGGGACCGCTTGCGGTGGATGAGGTGTTGTGCGCGATCAAGACGACACCCCATCAGTCGCCTTCGGCGACAGCTTCCCCTCAAGGGGAAGCCTTGCTGTCTACGAGTATATCCTCTGTTCTTCGCAAAGTCAAGGGACGAACCCTTTGCAAAAGCCCTTGCGGTATGATATACTTTTTATATGGATTTTGTCAGTCTTCTTTTACAATGGTATCCCGACCATCACCGCGATCTTCCGTGGCGCAAAACGCGCGATCCGTACGCGATCTGGGTAAGCGAGATCATGCTGCAGCAGACGCGCGTCGCGGCGGTCATCCCGTATTACGAGCGCTTTACGGCGGAGCTTCCGGACGTTTTTGCGCTTGCCGCGGTCTCCGACGACCGACTGAACCGGCTCTGGCAGGGGCTTGGGTACTATTCGCGCGCAAGGAATCTGAAGCGGGCGGCGGAGGTCGTCTGCGAACGCTTTGCGGGACGCATGCCGGACACGTATGAACAGCTTCTGACCCTGCCCGGGATCGGCAGCTATACCGCGGGCGCGATCGCCTCGATCGCGTACGGCGAACGCGTGCCCGCCATCGACGGCAACGTGCTGCGCGTGTACGCAAGGCTTCAAAACGATCCGTCCGACGTCGCCGATCCGGCGGTGAAAACGCGCGTGTTCGGGGAGCTTTCGGCGGTCATGCCGCAGGATGCGGGCATGTTCAATCAGGCGCTGATGGAGCTCGGGGCAACGGTTTGCGTGCCGAACGGACAGCCGCTGTGCGCGGATTGCCCGCTGCGGGATATCTGCAAAGCGCGCGCGGCGGGCACAGCGGGGCTGCTGCCGAACAAAGCACCGAAAAAACCGCGCACGGTCGAAACCCGAACGGTCTTCGCCCTGTACGATCACGGCGCGCCGCTGCTTAAAAAGCGTCCGGACAAGGGACTTTTAGCGGGGCTTTATGAGCTTCCGAACGTGTCCGGTGCGCTTTCGACCGCCGAAGCTGCGGCATGGCTTACGGAACACGGGCTGCATCCGACGGGCGATCTTCTTCGCTGTTCGGCAAAGCATGTCTTCACGCACATCGAATGGCACATGCGCGTGTACGCCGCCGACGTCGCGGGGGAGGGGATCCGGGAATTCGTCCGCGCGGACGGCAGCCAGTCGATCCCGACCGCGTTTAAGGTCTGTCTCGGAAAAGACGCCGACCGGAATGTGAATAATGGATGAAAAATGCGGAAAACCTGTCACTGCGCGCACCGGATATGCTATACTGTGCGCGAGATGCAGAGAATGAGAGGAGAGATCTTATGAAAAAATCGCTTGCCCTGCTTGCGGCGCTTCTGCTGCTGTTTGCGCTCGGATGCGGCAAAGAACCCGCGCCGGCGAAGGACCTTTCCGCGGAAACGGCAACGGCTGAACCGACCGCCGCGCCGACAGAGGAACCGACCGCCGCGTCGACGGAGGAACCGACGCCGGAACCGCAGCCGACCGCCGTGCCGGAGGATTACGACCTCTGGAAGACCGCCGGGACCGAACTGTACAAGGATCTGAACGGCGGACACACGATCAAGATCACGGCGGCTGTTCCGGCAGGAGCGACGCTGAAGATCGAGATCCCCGGACAGGCGGATTTCGAATACACCAACACCAAGGATGAGCTGACGTACCGCAAGGTTCATATTCCGGTCAGCGTCTACTTCCCGAACGTCCCGCTCGACGCGCCCGATGCGGATTATACGCCGCATGTGACGATCGTGACCGCGGACGGCACGGAATGTGCGATCGAGTGTCCGTCCGTGCATTACACATTCCCGACGCTTTCGATCGAGGTCACGTCCGAGGGTCAAACGGACGACGGCAGCATCCGCGTGAAGGCGGGGAAATACGGCGTATACAAGCTGACTTTCACGGTGAGCGAAGCGGACGCGCTTGTGCGTCTTGACGACACGGAACTGACCCCGGATGAGAACGGCGTGTATACCTGCGAGCTGTCGCCCGTCGACGGTGCGCCGACGACCTTTGTGCTCACGGCGGAAAAGAACAATCGGATCACGGCGACGATGGTCATCGTCGTTGAGCCGTAACGGGCTGTTCTTGACAGAATTCGACGGATATGATAAGCTAACCGTGGTCTGAATGGGGACATAATTCAATCAAAGGAGAATCAAACAGATATGAAGAAAATTCTGATGATCGCGCTTGCGCTCGTTATGGTGCTTTCGCTCGTTGCGTGCGGCGGCAGCAAAGAGAAAGCCAAGAACGAAACCGTTCAGGGTGAAAACAAGGTTGAGCAGTCTGTGGAAAATTCCGTTGAACAGCCTGTGGATAATTCCGCAAAAACACCTGCAGAAGTACCGTCTCAGGGAACGGCGTCGCAGAAATCGGACAATTCTTCGCTGGTCGGAACCTGGCAGCTCACGAGGGGTAAGGCAATGGGCATCGAACTGAAGGCGGCGGACCTCGGTCTGAATATGTCGTTCGTGTTCAATGCGGACGGAACCGCAAGCATGAGCAACGACGGCGAAAAATTCAATGGCTTGAATTGGGAACTGATCGACGCCAGCACCGTAAGACTCACCGCATTCGGCGAGAAACTCTATGACTTGACGTATGACGGCACCACGTTGGTACTCCATGAGCCGGAATCCAATGCCGACCTGATTTTTGAGAAGTAAAACAACAGATCATAAAGGACCGCCCGACATCGGACGGTCTTTTTACACAGCGTCATGCAATAAGATCGGAAGCAGAGACGGTTTGCTGTGCCATAACAACAAATACGAAAGGGGAATAACGGGATGAAGAGAATCATCGCAGCGCTGTTGGCGGCAATACTGATCCTCGGTGCATTTACCGCATGCGGAGGCGTCGGCGGAAACAGCCGCATTGTCGGAACGTGGAAGCTCACAAAGGCGAAGATAAGTGGAATAGAAGTTCCGACGGACAGATTCGGCGTCGACGTATCGTTTACGTTTGAGAAAGACGGAAGCTGCTCTGTGACGGGTCTCAATCAGGGGCAGCCGCTGAAGAACGTCAAGTGGACGTTTGACGGCAGCACCGTACAGATCGGTACGGGCGGATCAAATACAATTGAGATGGAGTATAAGGACGGAACGCTGAAGATGATCGAATCGAGAACGGGCGTCGAATTGATCTTTGAAAAGCAGAATTGACAAACCTCGGGACGCAGCTGCTTTTTATGCCCTGAAAACGGAAATACGCAGAGAGAAAGGGGCTGTCGCCGGACAGCCCTTTTTACGTTCAGTCGCGATGCTCATAGGAACCGCAGAGACTTTCATTCTCCCGACCGGACGTGCAGCCGGGTGCGGGACGGACGCAGATGCTTCTGAGCGCGCAGTGCGCGCCGTGCTCGTTGAACCGGCAGCTTGTGACTTCGCAGCCGATCTGCTGATCGTTTCGTTCCATCATGGGACCTCCTTTCGTTTTGCTTAGTTTGTGTCGGCGTCGGCGCGTTCATGTGCGTTTTACGAAAAATGCGGGTTGAAAAAAGGATTTATTCGTATTATACTGATATCATACCCGAGATGGGCAATATTCAGGAGGATAAGGAAATGAAAAAAATCATCGCATTGCTGCTGGTACTCGTTCTGACGCTCGGCTGCTTTGCCGCATGCAACAAGGAAACGACCGGAAAATCGGAAAAGACCGTCGTAACGATCGTCGTTGCAGGTACGTTCGGCGACCGTTCATTCTATGATTCTTCGAAAGCGGGCGGCGAGCGCCTTGCAAAGGATTTCACAGAGCTCGACGTCAAGTTTGTCGAATGCAACAACGAGAACCACACCGTCCGCATGCAGAACGCGGCGGCGCAGTCGAACATCGTCGTTTGCGTCGGCTGGGAATTCTATGACATCGAGACCGTTGCGCCGGAATATCCGGACGTCAAGTTCATCTGGATCGACAACGAGACCTCCGCTCCGATCCCGAACGTGCTGAACATCGTTTATGCGCAGAACGAGGGTTCGTTCCTGGCGGGCTACATTGCGGCGGCGATGAGCAAGACCGGTACGGTCGGCGCAGTCGGCGGCGAGGACAGCATCACGATCAACGACTTCATCGTGGGCTACAAGCAGGGCGCGGCGTATTTCAGCGACGCGACCAAGGTCGAGGTCAACTACACCAACGACTATGACGACCCGGCAAAGGGCAAGGACTGCGCAAAGGTCCTGCACGACCGCGGCGCGGACGTCATCTTCCAGATCGCATCCAAGGCGGGCGACGGTGTGTTCGAAGCGGCGCAGGAGGGCGGTTTCTATGCGATCGGCGTCGACTCCGACCAGAAGTACATCAACGACGCCGTCATCATCTGCTCGATGAAGAAGGAAGTCGGCAATTCGATCTATGACGCGATCGCAAAGATCGCAAAGGGCGACGCGTCCCAGCTCGGCACCACCTGGGTCGCCGACATGTCGAACGGCTACGTCGGCATCGGCTACGGCGAGGAAGGCGCGACCCAGCAGATCCCGGACGAGATCAAAGCACAGGTGGAAGAGATTCGCGCGAAGATCGTCTCCGGCGAGATCAAGGTCGACACCACCAGAAACTGAGAATCCGATGTACGGAAGCTGCCGGCCCTGGCGGCTTCCGTCTTTTTTGCGGCATCGGCGCTTTGCGCGGCGCAAGCCGTATATCGCGACATGTCCCCTGCGGGACGCGATATGCCTTGCGGCACAAGGAAGGAGGGGAGTGATACCTTGACGGACGAGATCCGGTTTGAACACATTTCCATGGAGTTTCCGGGCGTGCTTGCGAACGACGACATTTCGCTTTCGATCCGAAACGGCGAGGTCTTCGCACTGGTCGGCGAGAACGGCGCGGGCAAGTCCACACTGATGAACATCCTGTACGGCATCAACACGCCGACGGCGGGAAATCTGTATGTGCGCGGCGAGAAGATCACGAACTTCAGCCCGAAGGCGGCGATCGACCGCGGCATCGGTATGGTGCATCAGCACTTTATGCTGGTCCCGTCGTTCACGGTCGCGCAGAATATCGTCCTCGGCCGCGAACCGAAAAACGCGGGCGTGATGTTCGACAACAAAAAGGCGGAACAGCTGACCCGCGAGCTTGTGAAGGAATACGGGCTTGAGGTCGATCCGTCCGCAGAGGTGCGCGATATCTCCGTGGGGCTTCAGCAGCGCGTCGAGATCCTGAAAACGCTCTACCGCGGCGCGGACATCCTGATTCTGGACGAGCCGACGGCGGTGCTGACGCCGCAGGAAACGGACGAGCTCTTCGACGTCATCCGCCGCATCGTACGCGAAAAGGAGATGACCGTCATCATCATCACGCACAAGCTCTATGAGGTCATGGCGATCTCCGACCGCGTCGGCGTCATGCGGCAGGGCAAGCTGATCGGCGTCGAGAACACCTGCGACGTCGATGAAAAGAAGCTTGCGTCCATGATGGTCGGTCGTCCCGTGCTGTTTGATCATCTTGAAAAGACCGGCGAGCCGGGCGACGTCGCGATCGAGGTCGACGATCTCTTTGTCGCGGACAATCGCGGTCTTCCTGCGGTACGCGGCGTGTCGCTTAAGGTGCAGAAGGGCGAGGTCCTGGGCATCGCGGCGATCGAGGGCAACGGGCAGAGCGAGCTTTTGGAGGCGATCACCGGCATGCGCAAGATCAACCGCGGTCGTGTGACCGTCTGCGGAAAGGACGCGACGGGCAGAACGCCCGGCGAGATCCGCGCTCTGGGACTTTCGCACGTACCGGAGGATCGGCTTTCGACCGGCGTCGACAAGGTCGCGTCGGTCGCGGACAACCTGCTCGTCGGCAGGCACAAGGAAAAGCGTTTCAACCTGTTCGGATTTCATCAGAGGCGCAGCACGGTCGAGCGTTACGCGAGCGAGCTCTATCAGAAATTCGATATCCGCGGCGCGGGCATTTACACCGAAGTCGGCTCGATGTCCGGCGGCAACATGCAGAAGGTCGTCGTCGCGCGCGAATTCAGCTTCGATACGCCGGTGCTGGTCATCTCGCAGCCGACGCGCGGCGTGGACATCGGCGCCATGGAGTTCTTCCACACGCGCATCATCGAACAGCGCAACGCAGGCGCGGCGATCCTTCTGAGCTCCGCAGACCTTGACGAGGTTTTCCGGCTTTCCGACCGCATCATCACGCTGTATGAAGGCAGGATCACCGGCGAATTCAAAGCGGACGAGATCACGAAAGAGGAGATCGGTCTCTACATGACCGGCACCGGAGAGGGGGCGAAGGGATGAAGAAACGGTTTGATTACGGTTATCTGATCGCGCTTGTGATCAGCCTCTTCGTTGCATTGCTGATCGGCACCGTGATCCTGACGATCACCGGATTCGACACCGGCAAAGCGCTCGGCGCGCTGATCGGCGGTTCGTTCTCCTCGAAACAGTATTTCGGCAACATGCTCGAGTACGCCATGGTGCTGTGCCTGTGCGGTCTCGCGTGCGACGTCGGCAGCCGCGCCGGCATCTTCAACGTCGGCGGCGAAGGACAGCTGATCCTCGGCGCGCTGTTTGCCGCGCAGATCGGCGTCTGGCTGAAGGACGCCTCCCCGTGGATCGCGATCCCGTGCGCCGTGCTCGGCGCGATCGCCGTCGGCGGGTTCTACGCGTTCATTCCGGGCATATTGAAAGTCAAGCTGAAGGTCAACGAGGTCATCACCACGATCATGCTGAACTCCGTTGCGGTGTATCTCTGCGGCTATTTTTCCAAGGGTCCGTGGAAGAACCCGAACCCGCGCGTGATCAGCGACACGTCTCCGCTGGATCGTTCGTTCATGTTCGGAAAGCTGATCCCGAATTCGAACCTGTCCACCGCGATCCTCGTTTCGGCGGTGCTGACGTTCCTTGTGTGGTACGTTCTGCAGAAGACGACCAAGGGTTACGAGATGCGTCTCGTCGGCGACAATCCGCGGTTTGCGCGGTTTGCGGGACTCAAGGCGGACCGGATCGTGATCATCGCGATGGTCGTTTCCGGCATGATGTGCGGTCTTACGGGCATGTTCCGCGTATACGGCGCCGCCGGCAAGTACCAGTCGTCGATCTCGAACGAATACTACTTTGAAGGGCTGATGGTCGCGATGATCGCGCAGTACATGCCGGTCCCGACGATCGTCATTTCCCTGATCTTCGCGATCCTTCGCTGGGGCGCGATCTATATGGAGGACACCGTCGGCGTGCCGATCCAGATCTACTGGATCATCCAGACGGCGGTCATCTTCTGCATGGCGGGCGAAAAGGGCGTCCGCGCCGCGATCCATAAAGCAAGGGAGACGCGCGCCGCCAAGCGGGAGATCGCAAAACGCATGGAAGGAGGCGCCGCACATGAATGACAACGTCTGGTCGAATTTTCTGACGGTTGCCTCGAGCACCCTGAATCAGATGTTAAGAAGCGCAACGCCGGTCGCGCTGGCGGCGCTCGGCGGGCTCATGACCGAGCACGCGGGCATTATGAACATCGGTATGGACGGTATGATCCTGATGGGCGCGTTCACCGCGGCGGCGGTTTCCACCGCGCTTGCGAGCGCCGTGCTCGGCATCTTCGCATCGATCGTCTTCGGCGTGCTGGTCGGTCTGTTCTTCGCGCTGTTCACGGTCAAGCTGAGATCTGATGAGTTCATCATCGGATGTGCGCTGAACACGTTTGCGATGGGCATCACGGTATACCTTTCGCGGTCGCTGTTCGATTCGGCGGGCATCTCCAACGCGCCGCATCTTCACAACATTGCGATCCCGCTCATCAAGGATATCCCGTTCCTGGGGAACGTCCTCAGCGGACACAGCCTGTTCGTTTACCTCACCTGGGGATTCGTTGCGCTGATGTGGCTGTTCGTGTACCGCACGCCGGTCGGCTTCTGGATCCGCGCGTCCGGCGAATCGCCCGAAACGCTGCGTACCGCCGGCAAGGACCCCGAGAAGATGAAGTGGATCGCTTCGATCCTGTGCGGCGTGTTCTGCGGGCTTGCGGGCGCGCATCTGTCGCTCGGGAATCTGAACGGGCAGTTCGGACAGCGCATGGTCGCGGGGCGCGGCTATATCGCGTTTGCCTGCGTCATCTTCGGCGGAGCGAATCCGGTCAAGGTCTTCCTTGCCGCGCTGATGTTCGGCTTTTTCGACGCGATCGGTCTGCAGCTGCAGAGCTCGAAGCTCGTCGACGCCGACCTGACTTCGGCGATCCCGTACGTCATCACGATCATTATGATGGTCTACGTCGTCGTCAGCGGTCAGAGCAGAAGAGAGCGCCTGGCAAGGCAGCAGCTTAGGAAACTCGAATTGAAATAGAAAATGTCTGAAAGGGCAGCCGTGCTGCACGCACGGCTGTTTTTTATATGAAAAAAGCTCTGTACAAGCGCCGGAATCTGCGGTATACTGACATTTATGAAACGCTTTCTCCCGCTGCTGTGCGCGCTGCTGATGGCAGCCTGCACCGTACAACCGAATCCGACGGCGACGGCAACGGAGCCGCCCGCAGCCGAAGCGCCGACGCCGGCTCCCGCAGCCGAAGCGGAGGTTGTTATTTCCGCGGAAACGGTCACCGCCGCGCCGCTGCCGACCGTTGCGCCGACCGCGGAGCCGACGCCGGAACCCACGCCGACCGCGGAGCCGACCCCGGAACCCACGCCGACGCCGGAACCGACGCCGACGCCGAATCCGTATCGCGGCGAGGACGTGAAGGAGTCCAAGACGAATCCGGGCTTCTGGTACTGCGCGCCGACCGAAGCGCTTCAAAAGCGCGTCATCGGCATGAGCTTTCCGGAAAATCCGAAGGATGCGCCGGTGAAGCTGAAGGATCTCCGCTACGTGCACATCCTGTATGTGGATTTCGACGGCGCGGAGCACGAGGGCGAGCTTCTGGTGCACCGCAAGGTCACAAAGGACGTGATGGAGATCTTCGAAGCGCTGTACGACGCGAAATACCCGCTGCGCTCGGTGCGGCTTGTCGACGACTTTGAAGAGCCGTTTGACGATAACCGTTCGATGGCGGCGGACAACACTTCCGCATACTGCTGCCGCCGCGTGACCGGGAAAAAGAAGTTTTCACGGCACAGCTACGGCACGGCGATCGACGTCAACCCGGTCGAGAATCCGTACATCCGCCCGGACGGCAGCTTTGCGCCGTTGGAGAGCGAGCCGTATCTCAATCGCAAGGACGTTCGTCCCGGCATGATCACCGAGCAGGACCTCTGCTACAAGCTGTTCACAAAGCACGGCTGGAAGTGGGGCGGTCATTTCAAGGGACAGAAGGATTATCAGCATTTTTCGAAGGATGTAAAGGGGGTTACGCCGTGAACGAACAGGAGATTCTTGCGTATCTGGAGCAGGACAAAACGCTTCGCATCGATATGATCGAGGCGATCCGCCGCGGCGGCGCAAAAATCCTGTACGCCGAACCGGACGCGGTGCTGCTCTTGAAGATGAACCGCTTCTGCCTGCTTGTGTCCGACACGGTCGAAGCGGGCGAGCGCGCGCTGAAAACGGTTCCGGAGGGCGTTTGCCTGTTCGTGGCGCATAACGAACCCTCGCGCGACGCGGTGTTCAGAACGTTTCCGTTTATCAACCATGCGTCGGCGTGCTGGCAGGCGTATTATCCGGGAACCGATCCGATTCCGCTGCCGGACGTCTGCGAGATCAAGCCGTTTCCGACGGAACAGGTTCCGTTTCTGATGTCGGTTTACGACCCGGACGGCGATCCGAAACGCTATGAGGATCGCGTGGCAAGCGGCGACGTGCTTGCGGCGTACCGCGACGGCGAGCTCGCGGGCTTTATCGGCTTCCACGGCGACGGGTCCGGCGGCATGCTGGAGGTGCTTCCGAAGTTCCGCAGGCTCGGGATCGGCTCCGCGCTGGAGATCGCGCTGCACAACCTTGCGCTTTCCCGCGGATGGACGCCGTACGGGCAGATCTACACGACGAACAACGCTTCGCGGAAGCTGCAGGAAAGCCTCGGCATGGTCGTATCCGACGGCGCGCTGTATTGGATGTACGAAGAAAGAGATTAAATTGACATACATTTGGAGGATAACATGAAGGTCAAAAACATTTTGGGCGAACGGTTCAAGGAACGCGCGTTTGACATCGAGAGTCAGAATCTCATGACGCGCGGCGGCTATATGAAGCAGGTCGGCAACGGCATCTACTCGCTGTTCATGCCGGCAAAGCGCATTCAGAACAAGATCGAAAAGATCCTGCGCGAAGAGATGGATGCGATCGACGGACAGGAGGTCCTGTTCCCGGTCGTCATGCCCGCAACGCTGTGGCAGAGCTCGGGCAGATTCGATTCCATCGGCAAGGAGCTTCTGCGGTTCAAGGATCGCGGCGGCGCTGACATGGTCCTCGGCATGACGCACGAGGAGGCGGCGGTGCAGATGGCGATGAACGTGGCGGGCACATATCAGAAGTACCCGTTCATGATCTATCAGATCCAGACCAAGTTCCGCGACGAGCCGCGCGCCAGAGGCGGACTGATCCGCGTGCGCGAGTTCACGATGAAGGACGCGTATTCGTTCCACACCTCGCAGGAGGACCTTGAGGCGTACTATGACCGCGCCTATCGTGCGTATGAGCGCATCTATGCCCGCGCGGGCGTGCCCGAAGTGCTCGCGGTCAAGTCGGATTCCGGCATGATGGGCGGCAAGGTCAGCCATGAGTTCATGCTTCTAACAGACATCGGCGAGGATTCCATCGTGATCTGCCCCGAATGCGGCTTCCGCGCGAACATGGAAGCGTGCGACGCCATCACCGAAAACGTTGCGGACGAGACGCTCGAGCCGCTCACCGAGGTCTTTACCGGCGACGCCAAGACGATCGAGGAGGTCGGAAAGCTCCTTTCGGTCGACGACGCAAAGACCTGCAAGGCGGTCGTCTATCAGCGCAACGCGGACGATTCCTACGTGCTGATCTTCGTGCGCGGCGACAGGGAGGTCAACGAGACCAAGCTGACGAATTACCTGAAGGCGGAGATCCATCCCGCGGTCGACGTCGAGAACGCGAACCTCGCCGCCGGCAATATCGGTCCGGTCGGGCTCGAAACCAAGGCGACAGTCCTGTTCGACCGCTCGATCTTCGGCGCGACGAACCTTGTCTGCGGCGCGAACAAAGCAGAATACCACTTCACGGGCTTTACGCCGACGCGCGATCTGCCCGAAACGACCGAATACCTCGATCTTTCTAAAGCGGTCGAGGGCGGCGTTTGCCCGAACTGCGGCCGTCACAGCCTGACGGTCCGCCGCGGCATCGAGGTCGGCAACATCTTCCAGCTCGGCAAGCGATACACCGAGGCGATGGGCATGACCTACGACGCGGAGAACGGCGAGCGCAAGAACCCGATCATGGGCTGCTACGGAATCGGCATCGGACGTCTTATCGCGTCCGTGTGCGAAGCGCATCACGACGATTACGGTCCCATCTGGCCGATCACCATCGCGCCGTGGCAGGTCGAGATCTGCGCGCTGCGCATCGACAACGCGGACGTGAAGAACGCGGCGGACAAGCTCTGCAGGGAACTCGAGGACGCAGGCGTCGAGGTGCTGTACGACGACCGTCCCGTTTCCGCAGGCGTCATGTTCTCCGACGCGGATCTTTTGGGCGCGCCGGTGCGCGTGGTCATCTCTCCGAAGACGCTCTCCCGCAACGCGTTCGAGCTTGCCGCGCGCGACAAGTCTTTCCGCGAGGACATCGCGATCGACGGCGCCGCCGAAACGGTCGAAGCGAAGGTCAGAGAGCTGATCGCCGCAGTCAACGCCAAGGTGCCGGAACGGCTGTAAATCATTTGTTTAACGGAAGACCCATCCGGGTCTTCTTTTTTTTCCAAAATCTTGCAACGTATTGCCCGTTTCGAGCGTCTATATATACAGATGGGTTTTACAAGTCTGCAACAACTTTGTGACACTTTTGTTGCAGTTTGGACAAATCCGGGTGGTATGCTGTTTACGGAACAACGGAATACCGTTCGACAGGCGTAACACGCCGAAACACGGATCATGTTGCAATACGGACGAGGAGGGGCAAATGGCACGCATTTTGATTCTGGAGGACGAGCGCGCGATCAACGATCTCGTGGCGCTGAACCTCGGCATGGTCGGACACACGACGGTACAGGCGTTTACCGGCGCGGAAGCGATCAGAATGGCGGCGATCCAGCCGATCGATCTTCTGATCATCGACGTGATGCTGCCGGACACCAACGGGTTTTCGGTCTATGAAAAGCTCAGCGACATTCCGGCAATCTTTCTGACCGCGCTCGGCGAAACGGCGGACAAGGTCAAGGGCTTTGAGCGCGGCGCGGACGATTACATCGTCAAGCCGTTCGAGATGACGGAGCTTCTGCTGCGCGTGGAAGCGGTGCTTCGCCGCACGCACAAGAACGAGCAGCGCTACAAGATCGACGATCTGGAGGTCGATTTCGAGGCAAAAACGGTGACGAAGGGCGGCGTTCCGGTCGAGCTCACCATGCAGGAATACGCGCTTCTGGAAACGCTGCTGAAGAATCGCAACATCGCGCTTTCGCGGCAAAAGCTGATGCGCGAGGCGTGGGACGTCTCGTTCATGGGAGAAACGCGCACGGTCGACGTGCACATTCAGCGGCTTCGCAAAAAGCTCGGTCTGGACGATCGGATCAAGACCGTCTACAAGCTCGGATACCGATTCGAGGAAACGCCGTGAAACTCAGACAAAAAAGTTATTTATGGACCGTCCTGCTGGTCGCGGCCGTGCTGTTCGTGAGCATGCTCTGCCTGGTGATCCCGAACATCCGCATGACGATCGGCTCGGTCGAATCGCGCGCGCTCGGCGAGGAAAAGGCGCTTGCGCTCTCGGTCGACGGGCTGTTTGAAAAAACGCCGGCGGAGGAGCGCAGAAAATACGCGCGCGGCTTTGCGATCTACGACAGCGGTGGCGCGACATTCGCGCTCGGCAGCGGCGGCGACACGTGGGTCGCGACCGAACCGGTCCCGCCGAAGACGGAGACGGGGAAGGTATGCTGGGTCACGCAGAACGGGCGCACCGTGCTGACGATCTCGGACGTGCTGTCCGACGGCGTGTGGCTTCGCTACGGACTGGACACGACGGAGGTCGTGAACCGGCTTCGCTGGCAGGCGATCGGCTCCGCGATCCTGTGCACCGTGCTGACCGGCGGGATTGCCGTTGCGCTGTACGTCATGCAGGAGCGGATCAACCGCCCGGTCGAGCGGCTTGCGCACGAGCTGAGAACCCCGCTGACGGTCATCCACGGCTACGGCGAGCTTCTGGAGCGCGCCAAGCTCACGCCGGAGCAGCAGCACAAGGCGGCGCAGTATATCGTGACGGAGAGCGAACGGCTCGGCGAGATCTCGCAAAAGCTTCTGACCCTTGCCGACACGCGGAAGAATGTGTTCCGCCCGGAGCGGCTGAGCCTTCCGGAGCTTGCCGCGCATCTCAAGAGGACCTATCCGACGCTCGAAACGGAGATCGGATGGGACGCGCTGACCGCCGACCGCGCGCTGATGCTGAGCCTGCTCGGCAACCTGATCGGCAACGCGGTGAAGGCGTCCCCGCCCGACAGTCCGGTGCTGATGAAGGCTGTGCCCGGTAAAATCGAGATCATCGACGAGGGCAGCGGCATGACGGAGGAACGGCTGCGCTACGTCAACGATCCGTCGCACGCCAAAAACCCCGATATCCGGAGCGGTCTCGGCGTGCCGCTGTGCCATGAGATCGCCGCGCTGCACGGCGCGACGCTGACGTATTCGTCCAAAGCGGGCGAGGGAACGACGGCGACGGTTACTTTTACAACTCTGTGACAACTCTGTGAGGACTCCGTTACAAGTCCTGTGCTACGATGGGACCGTAGAAAGGAGGCAGCAGCCATGAAAACATTCGTAAAGAAACACAAGATTTTGCTGATCGCGCTTTCCGCCGTTCTGTGCGTCGGGATCTTCTCCGGCCTTCTGCTGGCAGGCGTGATCAATCTGTCCAAGAGCGGCAGCTCGTTCAAGACCGTCGCCGACGCAAAGGAGGAAACGAACGCGCCCGCAAAGGCGCCGAACGCAGGGCAGGAGGACGAGCCCGTGCAGGATCTCACACAGCCCGTGCCGACGCCCACGCCCGCACCGAAGGAAACAAAGCTTTCGGCGGACATGATCAGGAGCATCACCGAAGATGTGCAGCGGCGCAGACAGTACGTGATCCCCGTTCGGACAGGTAATTGTCCTGCGGCGAACCTGATGCTTTGGGACATATCGAGACCGAGTCAGGAGCAGGAAGAGCTTGCAAAAGATGCGGCAAAGCAATTTACAGAGAAAGCGTTCGAACAGTCGTATGAGACGCTGACGGGCTTTTCGCTCGAAGATGCGAGCGTTGCGGTATATACCGACAAGGACGGCGACCGCGATACCGTTCTCCGCGTGACCGATCCTGCGGGAAACTACATCGTATCGTTTTCCGAGACGACCTGGAAGGTGCTCTGCGCCGACCTTCTGACGTATCCGCAATCGGATATATCCGATCATGAAAAGGACGCGCTGCGGCTTGCGGAAACGCTCGGCTATCACTCCGCCGTGCTGTACCGCGATCGCAACAATGAAAGGATGCATGAGTTCGTCTACATGCTTACGACCGAAACGGACGAATGCCTTGCAATCTCGTATTGCGGCGATCAGCTCTGGCAGTTTGCGGTCTATCCGAGCCAGCAGGCGATGCTGGAATGCGAATACTTCCTTGCGGATATCCAGATCGACTACGAAACGCCGGCATATCCGAGAAACTTTGTCAAAGCGGAAGCGCCGAAGCTTCCGTTCGATCAGATGCTGCCGGGCGATAAGATCATTATCCGAACGACACGTCTCTATAATCAGCTTATGGGAGAAGAAGCCAAAAAGCAGGGAGACTTCAAAGCAACCTTCTACCGGGACGAAAGCGGCGCGCGCGAGGACTGCTGGGTGATCACCGGCGAGGGCTTCGAAATGACGGTGTCGGCGTATTCGCGCGACGTGATCCGGCTGGACTGCAGCATCCCCTGCAAGGACCTTTTGGCGATCCCGTATGAGAAGATGGGCGGCGCGGAATACGAAGCGGCTGCAAAACTGATCGGCGAGGAGCTGTTCACCAAGCTCGGGATCTATGACGAGAGCCGCGACGCGCACGGAAAAGCCGTCAAGAACGTCGACGTCAACGCGGTCGCGGATGATCATTACTGCACAATGGACGTGTATCTCGAGGACGGCACGGTCTACGAGCTCGGCTTCGAGGACGGCGTGCTGAAGTATGCCGAGCATTACGCGAACGACCAGTTCTTCTGGGTCGGCATCAACACCGGCTGGGTCGCGGACATGGTCTATGTGAACGCCGCGACGGGCAAGAAGTTCATTCCGGATTACCGTGACTGGGACGGCGATCTGCATGTGAAGCCGCGTCCGGAGAACTGAGCCGATCGGGGAATCGGCAAGATTCCGCCGATTCCCCTTTTTACGACTTTGTTACAAATCGGAGACAGATTTTTTACGTTTTAGACGCATTTGCCGTGTATAATGGGAGACGGATGAAAGGTAGGGTATTTTCATGAAACGGATCGTATTATGCGCGGCAGCGTGTTTATTGCTTATCGCGTGCGGGAAGCCGAACGCCGCGGAAACGGCGGAGGCGGTATCCGCGCAGCAGTCGGAATCGGCAACAGCGGTCGAAACGGAGGACGTCGTCGAAATAGAAGAGATCAGCCTGTCGAACACGACGGAAGCCGCGAGACCGGCGACGGTACCGGGCCCGACCGAAGGAACGGTCGCCGATGCAAAGACCGCCGAACCCACAGCCGCTCCGACACTGCCGCCGGCGCCGCCCGAGATCCGGTTTCCGGGAAAATTCTCGGATACGAAGGTCCTCGACGATGAGGCGCGGACGTATAAGAGCAGCACGATCGACATTTCAATCAAGGTCTATAACGAAAAGAACACCTATTCCAAACGCATCGTTTATTACGTGGCGGATATTTACGTCGCGGACGTGACGTCCATCCGCACGGCGGCGGCGCGCGGCGATTTCGGGATGCGCTATGAGCGGCGCGTTCGGGAGATCGCAAGCGATGCGGGCGCGATCCTGGCGATCGACGGCGACACCTATACGCATGTGGAGAAAAGCTTTGTGATCCGCAACGGCGTTCTGTACCGCGATACGCCGATCAAGGATACGGATATCTGCATCCTTTACCGCGACGGAACGATGGAAACAAAGAAGTGGGGCACCTTCACCGCGCAGGAGGTCATTGCATCCGATCCGTGGCAGGTCTGGGGCTTCGGACCCGCGCTTCTGGACGAGGAAGGACATGCTATCAGCATCGAACACAAGCTTTCGGGGCACAACCCGCGCGCGGCGATCGGCTACTATGAGCCGGGGCACTACTGCTTCGTGATCGTCGACGGGCAGCGCGGAAAGAAGGACAGCGGCTCGGACGGCATCCGGCTCTCCGCACTCAGCCAGCTGATGGCGGATCTCGGCTGCAAGGTTGCGTACAATCTTGACGGCGGCGACTCCGCGCAGATGTACTGGAACGGAAAGATCATCAATAAGACCAAGAACGAAAGCCGCGTCATCAGCGACATCATCTACATTTTACCAGAAGGATAACCCTCTTGTATTCCTCCGTGGGAACGCGCCGCCCGCTTCTTGCTTTGCGGGCAGCGCGGATTCCCAAAACCAGCCCCCCCTTCGCGCGGTCCATCCTCTCCCCAAATCGGGCTGCGCGAAAAAACCGTCCCGCTTGTACGGGACGGTTTGTTGTTTTGGAGAAAACGTCAGCCGAGCACGACGCTCGTCTGTGCGCCGAGGGTCAGCGTCGTGCCGGAGAGCGTCGCTTCTTCAAGCCCGATGAACGCGCGGATCTCCGTGAAATTGCCGAACTGCGATACGTCGATCGTCTTTGCGGAGCCGCCCGGATTGTGCAGAACGAGCACGGTCTTGCCGTTATAGGTCGAGGTAAAGCCGCCGACGGGCGTGCCCTCCACCGAAACCGCATGGTATTCGCCGCGCGCGATCGCCGGGTTTGCCTTGCGGATCATGATGAGCTTTTTGTAATAAGTATACAGGCTCGATTCGTTTGTGATCTGCACGTTGACGCCGTCCTTCACCTGATTGCTCGCAAGATACGTCGTGCCGGTCGGATCCTTGACGGTGTCGTCGTCGCCCCAAAGCATTGCCAGACGGCGGTTCGCGTCGGTGTTCGCACCGCCGCGCGAGCCGCGCATGCCGATCTCCTCCCCGTAATAGATGAACGGCGAGCCCGGACCGAGGATATAGAGGTTTGCAGCCATCTGCGCATAACCGTTTGCGGTGGGCAGGTAGCCTGCGGCACGGTCCGTGTCGTGGTTTGCAATGAACGGAACGAACATAGCGTCCGGATTCGTGCCCTTGATCGAGGCAAGATAGCCGTCCACATACTTCGTCAGACCGTAGGCGTTGCCCATCTTGGCGGCGGTTGCAATCAGACCTTCCGCCTGCGAGACCGTAAAGTTGAAGCAGTTCGTTGCGGGGTAGTAGCGATCGGTGATGCCGTCGCCGTCCCAGACCTCCGCGACCGTATACATGTCGGGATAGTCTTTACGCAGCGTATCGAGATATTCCACCCAGAACGCGACGCTGGAATCGTGATCGCCGAAGTACGCGTACTTTGCCGCGTCAAAGCGGAACCCGTCGATCCCGCGGTCGAGGTAGTACCGTGCGATCTTCAGTAACTCTTCACGTACGGCGGGCGTATCGAAGTTCAGCTCGGGCATGCCGCCGTCAAAGTTGCATTCGTAGTAGATATCGGTGCCGGAGAGCGCGGAGAACGTGCGCCCGGCGGGAGCGGACTCGCCCTTTCTGTAGTAGCAGTACCAATCGTAATACGGGTTAGTCGGATCGTTGTCGCGGTGCGCGCGGGTGAAGTACTTGAACCACTCATTGATCCGGGAGGTATGGTTGATCGGCAGGTCGAGGATCAGCTTGACGCCGCGCGCATGGCACAGCGCGATCAGCTCGTCGAGGTCCTCCTGCGTGCCGAAGTCCTTATCGATCTCGTAATAGTCTGCAATGTCATATTTATGATAGGAAGGCGAGGAGAAGATCGGCGTCAGCCAGATGCCTTCGATGCCGAGCGACTTGCCGGAATCCGGATCGCCGTCGTTCAGATAATCCATCCGGTTGATGATTCCGCGAAGATCGCCGATGCCGTCGCCGTTCGAGTCGGAAAACGAGCCGACGAAGATCTCATAAAACACGCGCGCGTTGTCCGGCGCGGGCTCGGAACCCATAAGGAGCGGATCGGAGATCGCATACTCCTTCGACGCTTTTGCGTCGCCGTCCTTGTTTCCGGAGCAGCCGACCGACAGAAGCAGAGCGAACGCAAGAAGCAGAACGCAAACGGTTTTCAGGAAAGCTTTCATGAAACGACATCTCCTTTTTCCATGCTTGATATCACAAGTATAGTATATTTTTTTCGTACATTTGTCAAGAATACGCTTTCTTTGCGAAACAAAACATGCTATACTGGACGCATGGAACGAATGGAATTGTATGATTTGAATGCGCTTCCGAAGAAGCGCGAGCGTCAGAAGAAGCTGAGAATCGTCATGCTGTGCATCGGCGGGCTCGGGCTTCTTATCTGTATCCTGTTCTGCGTGTTCGCCACGCGGAAAAACTACGGGATTCTCCTTCCGCTGACGATCGGCACGTCGATGCTGACGGGGTGGATCGTGATCACGTTTCTGCACGGCTCGTTCGGTATTGCAAGGGCGGACGTGCGCCACTGCGAAATGATGCTCAGCGAGCCGCGTACCGTGCAGCGGGGAACGTTTGAAAAGACCGATGAAGTACGCCGCATGCGAAACGGCATGCACGTACGCAAGGTGCTGCTGTTCGAAGGGGAACGCGAGCGGCTCCTTTCGGTGAGCGAGCAGAAGGCGGCGCAGCTGCCGGACCGGTTTACCGGCACGGCGGAGACGGTGTACGATTTTATCGTCTCATACGAGGTGAACGGCGATGATTAAGCGGATTCTCGGAAACTGGTATCGTTACGTGCTGTGGGCGCTGCTGTCCGCCGTCTTCTGGGCGTGGATCTTCACGCTGCTGTTTTCCGCAACGCCGAAACGGAAGGTTGTGCTGTATGCGGACCAGCCGGAGCTCGACAGGAACGCGCTTTCGATGGCGCTGGAGGAGGATCTTCCGAAGGGGATCCGGATCGTGGACACGGCGGCGTTCGACGATATGATGTTCAATCAGACGGCGGTCCTGGCGGGCGATCTGTACCTGATCTCCGAATCGAAGACGGAGGAGTACCTTGCATCGTTCGCGCCGATCGACCGCGCGGATTTCCCGGGCGCGACGTTCTATGAATCGGACGGGGAGGCGTACGGGATCCTGGTCTATGACGAGGAAACGGGACTGAACACAGCCGGGGAATACATCTTCTATATCCCGCACGAGCGCTGCTGGCTGTTCTTCAACAAGGACTCGCTGCACACCGGAGAGCTTGACGACGCTGCGATTACGATCGCGCAGCATTTTCTGAAACTGCACTGACGGGAGGACGGACATGAAAAAGAGGTGGATCGCATTGCTGTTTGCCACAACGATGCTGCTGGGCTGCGCCGGAACGGGGATCAAGGTCGAGAACGCGATCCCGACCGGAAAGATCGGGGGCAGCTCCCTGTATGTCAAAAAGGTAGAGAATCTGCCGGACGATTTCATCATGGGCATGGATGCGTCCTCGGTCATCGCCGAGGAGCAGAGCGGCGTGAAGTATTTTAGCTTTGCGGGCGAGGAGCAGGACGTGTTCAAAACGCTTGCGGAAAACGGGATCACGCATATCCGCGTGCGCGTGTGGAACCATCCGTACGATGCGGAAGGACACGGGTACGGCGGCGGCAACAACGACGTCGAAAAGGCGGTCGAGATCGGCAGACGCGCAACGAAGTACGGCATGCAGCTGATCGTCGATTTTCATTACTCCGATTTCTGGGCGGATCCCGGCAAACAGATGGTCCCGCTCGCGTGGAAGGAGATGAGCGCGAAGGAGAAAGCCGACGCGCTCTATGCGTTCACGCTGGATTCCCTGAAGACCATGAAGAAGGCGGGCGTCGCCGTCGGCATGGTGCAGCTCGGTAATGAGACGAACAGCGCGCTGTGCGGCGAGAAGAATTTCGAAAACATCGCAAAGCTGATGATCGCGGGCGGAAAGGCGGTGCGCGAGGTTTATCCGAAGGCGCTCGTCGCCGTGCATCTTGCCAATCCGGAACGGACCGACGCGTACGACGGATTTGCGAAAAAGCTGGAGACCTTCGGCGTCGATTACGATGTGCTTGCTTCCTCCTATTATCCGTACTGGCACGGCACGCTCGAAAACCTTGCGAACGTGTTGAACGGGATCGCCGAAAAATACGGCAAAAAGGTCATGGTCATGGAGACCTCCTATGCCTATACCGGCGTCGATACGGACTTTTCCGGCAACACGATCTCGGACGAGTCCGCAAACATCGTCAAGGATTATCCGTTCACGGTGCAGGCGCAGGCGAATCACGTCCGCAACGTCATCGATACGGTTGCGCATGTAAAGAACGGCATCGGCGTGGTCTACTGGGAGGGCACATGGATCACCGTCGGCACGAATTCCTGGGAGGAAAACCACGAAAAGTGGGAGAAATACGGCTCCGGCTGGGCGTCGAGCTACGGCGGCAGCTACGATCCGGACGATGCGGGCAAGTATTACGGCGGCTGTGCGGTTGACAACCAGGCGATGTTCGATCCGACGGGACATCCTTTGGAATCGCTCCGGGTCTGGAACCTCGTTCGCTACGGCAACGAGGTCGAGCCGAGAGCGGACGCGATCCGCGACACGGCGATCGAGGTCGATCTGAAGGGGACGGTTAAACTGCCGGAGACGGTCGACGCGGTGCTGACAAGCAACGAGATCCGAACGGTCCCGGTCACATGGAACGTCACCGACGCCGAGATCGCCGCCATGTATAAGGGCGGCGTGAAGACCTACGAGATCACGGGCGAAGCGGAAGGACTGCCTGCGCGGCTGCTCGTTTCGATGGTCAATTTCAACTATCTCAAAAACTTCGGCTTCGAGGACGGCGTAATCGAACCGTGGCAGACCGAGGATCGCGGCGGCGCGGATCAGCTCTATGTCGAGAACAAGATCACGGATTCGCTGAACGGTACGTATCACATGCATTTCTGGAGCGCAAAGAAGGATTCGGTCGATTTCTCCCTGTTCCAGGAGGTGAAGGATCTTCCTGCGGGGACCTATTCGTTCACGATCTCGATCATGGGCGGCGACGCGGGCGACACCGAGATCTACTGCTATGCGCTGGTCGACGGCGTCGAGGCCGGACGCACACCGATGCGGATCACATCCTACGGAAACTGGGACACGCAAACGGTCGGAAATATCGAAGTGCAAGAGGGACAGACCGTCACGGTCGGCATTTTTGTGAAGTGTTCCGGCGCCGGAAGCGGCGCGTGGGGAAAGATCGACGACGGGCTTCTGAACAGTCAGTCTTAATTGCGTAGAACAGATACATTTGAGACAATTTGACGCATTATATATAAAAATCGGTTGACAACAGCCGTAAAAGTGATTATATTATAGTTACATCATGGAATCGTGGGGGTCTGTCCGAACAGGGCTCCGCAGTCCCGGATGAATGTCTTTTCATTCCGGTATTCGGCAACGAATATCAAATTGAATAGGAGGGAAATTATGAAAAGAACATTGGCAATTGTGATTGCACTCGTGATGGTTCTTGGCCTGGTTGCCTGCCACAGCGGCAATGAAGGCAATACGCCGGGCGCAAGCACGGAGCTTGCCGGCACCTATGACATCACCGTTTGGGTCGGCGAGAATGCAGTCGATCTGACCAAGAAGCAGATCGAAGACTTCAACAACACGAACACGGACGGCATCAAGTTCAACGCAACCGTCAACCCGGTTTCCGAGGCGACGAGCGCAGACCAGATGCTGGTTGACGTTTCCGCCGGCGCAGACATCTACTGCTTCGCGCAGGACCAGTTCGCTCGTCTTGTACAGGGCGGTGCTCTGAACAAGCTCGGCGAGAAGGCGGCGGAGACGGTCAAGGCTGCGAACGACCCCGGCGTCGTTGCGGCTGCGACTTCCGGCGATACGCTCTATGCGTACCCGATGACCTCCGATAACGGCTACTTCATGTACTATGATAAGTCCGTCATCCCGGAGGCGGATGTTGACTCTCTCGAGAAGCTGATCGCGGACTGCGAAGCTGCGAACAAGTACTTCGCGTTTGAAGCGAACACCTCCGCATGGTACATTGCGTCCTGGTTCTTTGCGACCGGCTGCAAGTCCGAGTGGACCACCGGCGACAACGGTGAATTCATCTCCGTTCTCGATACGTTCGACAGCCCCGAGGGTCTGATCGCGGTCAAGGGCATGAAGAAGCTCGTCGACTCCCCGATGCACCTTTCCTCTTCCGCGGCTGCTGAATTCGCAAGCGACGCTGCGATCGTTGTGACCGGCACCTGGGCATTCGAAGATATCCAGAAGCTGCTCGGCGACAACATGGGCGCAACCGACCTGCCCTCCTTCGAAGTGGACGGCAAGGAATACCACCTCGGTTCCTTCAACGGCTGCAAGCTGATGGGCGTCAAGCCGCAGGACGACGCAGTCCGCGCGGCAGTTCTCCACAAACTGGCACAGTACCTGACCGACGAAGCTCGCCAGATGGAACGCTTTGAAGCGCTCAGCTGGGGTCCGTCCAACCTGAATGCACAGAAGAACCCCGCCGTCCAGGCGAACCCGGGTCTCGCGGCACTGCTCAAGCAGAACGAGTACTCCCGTCCGCAGGGTCAGATTCACGGCTCCTGGTGGGATATCGCGAAGGTTATCGCGGACGACGTCAAGGCAGCGACCGACGAAGCAGGTCTGCAGGCAGCGCTTGACAACTACAAGAACAAGATCTCAGCTCTGTTCACCATGACGGAAGAAGAGAAGACCGCATGGGGCGTCATCGGCGCGATCTGCGGCACCAACTGGGACACCGACTTCCCGATGACCGAGACCGAAGCGGGCGTGTTCGTTTCCGAAACGCTTGAGCTGCATGCCGGCGAAGAATTCAAAGTTCGCCAGGGCGCAAGCTGGGATCTCAACTACGGCGATGGCTGCGAACAGAACGGTCCGAACGTCGCTGTTCCGGCAGACGGCAAATACACCGTCAAGCTCGACCTCAACAACATGACCCTCGAACTGCTCGACGAGAGCGGCGCGGCAGTTGAAGCGGCACCCGAACCCGAACCCGATCCCAATGCGGAAGCACCTGACACCTGGGCGGTGATCGGCCAGATCGGCGACACCAACTGGGATACCGATTTCCCGATGTTCTTCAACAAGGAGAACAACCACTGGTATGCGGTCGTCAATCTGAAGGACGGCGCAGAGTTCAAACTCCGTGCAAACGGCGATTGGAAGCTGAACTACGGTCTCGATGAGAGCGGTGCACCTGCGATGGACGGTCAGACCAACTTCAAGGCAGAATCCGGCGACGGCGCATACGTCATCGATTTCATGGTCAGTGAAGAAGGCGTTGAGATCGGCTACGGCAAGAGCTCATGGGGTGTTATCGGCAGCTTTGAAGGCAGCAGCTGGGGCACCGACGTCATGATGACCGAGAAAGAGCCGGGTGTGTATGTGTCCGAACCTATTGCGCTCAAAGCGGGCGATGAGTTCAAAGTCCGTGCGGACGGCGATTGGGCAGTGAACTTCGGCCTTGATATGGAGATGGGCGGCAAGAACATCTCGGTTGAAGCAGACGGCAACTACATCGTCACGCTGGACCTCGTCAACATGACGCTGACCTTTGCGCCGGCAGAATAATAAAGAGATTCGAAGCGATCCGTAAGTCTATAAGTAAGGCTTGACCGGATCCGATTCGAACGGATTTCGGTTGGAGCCGCCAAAGCGGCTCCAACCGTTCTTTTAGGGACGTTTCGGCAAATCGTCTGACCTGCGAATTTGCAGGCGACGGTTCTCCTCTCGGTCATGATAAGGAGGGTAGTAAATGTATAAGAAAAAGATAGTCCCCGGGGTTGTGAAAACCGTACTCGGCGTGATTCTCGCGGGGATCTCGTGGATGGTTGCCTCGGTTCTTGTTCCGAAGATCAAGAAATCGATCCTGACGCCCTATCATTACGGCGAGGACGGTTTCTGGATCTGGTTGATTCTGACGGTAATATTTGCCGCCATCGGCGTTTTCCTGTTGGTTTTGGGCATTATGGAGCTCGTTCGGACTTCGCAGTACAACCAAAAGGTCGTACAAAGCGGTTCGTACATCAAAAAGACGCACGAGAAAAACGGGTTCGTCGTATTCTTCTCCAATATCGGCAAAAAGATTGCAAAGTTCTTTGTCGGCATCGGCAAGGGGATTGCGGATCTTGTCAAAACATTTATCCACGGCGATTGGAAAACCAAGATCTCATACTTCGTGATGGGCTTCGGCAACATCACAAGAGGACAGATCCTGCGCGGCATTCTGTTCCTGCTTTTTGAAATCGTCTTCATCGTGTACATGGTTCTGCCGCGCGGCGGCGCGTACTGGCTGTCCATGCTTCCCTCGCTCGGCAAGGTTGCCCCGAATCCGCACGGCGCATACAACGAAGTGCTGGATCAGTGGGTGGCGACGCCCGGCGATCAGTCGTTCAGAATTCTTCTGTACGGCGTTCTGACGATCTTCTTCATTATTGCGTTTGTCTATACCTGGTATGTCAATATCAAGCAAAACAAGATTGCGGAAGAAATCCTGAAGTCCGGTAAGCCGTTAAAGAGCGGCAAAGACGACCTGAAGTCGCTGGTCGACGATCAGTTCCATAAAACGCTTTTGGCGCTTCCGACCCTCGGCATTCTGATCTTCACGGTCATGCCGATCATCTTCATGATCCTGGTCGCGTTCACCAACTACTCCTCGATCAACGACGGTATGAACAACGGCCTGTTCCACTGGGTCGGGTTCGAAAACTTCAAGACCATGTTCTCCTGGGACGTCGGCGGCGTCAACTACTCGGCGACGTTCGGCGAGATCCTGCTGTGGACGCTGATCTGGGCGGTGTTCGCAACCTTTACGAACTACTTCCTCGGCATCCTCGTTGCAATGGCGATCAATAAGAAGGGCATCCACCTCAAGAAGGTCTGGAGAACCATCCTGATTATGACGATCGCGATTCCGCAGTTCATTTCCCTGCTGTACATTTCCAAGATGTTCAGTCTGAACGGTCTTATCAACGGCTTCCTGATCGACCTCGGGATCATCACGCCGGACAAGGCGATCGACTTCCTCGGCGGCAACAACCCGGTGCTTGCGCGTATCATGGTCATCATCATCAATATCTGGATCGGCATCCCGTACCTGATGCTGATTGCAACGGGTATTTTGATGAACATCCCCGCGGACCTCTACGAATCCGCAAAGATCGACGGCGCAAGCGGTTGGAAACAGTTCAGTAAGATCACGCTTCCGTACATGCTGTTCATCACCGGTCCGTACCTTTTGACGAGCTTTACGGGCAACATGAACAACTTCAACGTCATTTACCTGTTGACGGGCGGCGGTCCCACGAACCCGGCAGCGTCCGGTGCGGCAGGCAATGTCGGTTATACGGACCTGCTGATCACCTGGCTGTTCAAGATCACACAGACCGGTACGGCGCAGGACGGCTCACAGTATTACCTGGCGTCTGTCATCGGTATTCTCGTCTTTATCGTGGTCGGCGTCATTTCGCTGGTCGTATACAGCGTCTTGCCTTCGGTCAAGAATGAGGAGGATTTCCAATAATGAGTACGAAGGAATATACCGTGTCCGAAAAGAGACACATGGGCATGAAGGCCGCATCGCGCATCAGCAACACCGTCATCCATATTATTCTGGTCATCATCAGTGTGATCTGGCTGATCCCGTTCGTCTGCATTGTGATTCAGTCCTTCCGCACAGAGCCCACCAGCATGTCGCGTTATCTGTTGAATCACCCGTCCATTCAGTACAGCTGGGGATTCGGTAACTATATCAATCTGTGGAAATCCGATTTCCCGAGATGGTATCTGAACACCTTCATCATCGCGCTTGTCGTCGCAGTGGTCCAGACGGTTATCGTGCTGTGCATGTCCTACACGCTTTCGCGCTTCCGTTTCAAGCTGCGTAAGCCGTTGATGCAGTTCATGCTGATCCTCGGCATGTTCCCGGGCATGCTCGCCATGATCATCCTGTATCAGGTTCTGAAGGATATCGGCCTTGCGGGTGCAAACGCCATCCCCGGTCTGATCCTCGTGTATTGCGCATCGTCCGGCATGGGCTACTACGTATCGAAGGGCTTTTTCGACACGATTCCGAAATCGCTGGATGAAGCGGCGCGCGTCGACGGCGCAACCAGAGCGCAGGTCCTCTTCAAGATCATCCTGCCGCTCGCAAAGCCGATCGTTATCTACACGGTTTTGACGGCGTTCATGGGCCCTTGGGGCGACTTCGTATTTGCAAAGTATGTAAGCGGCGTTACGCCGAGTGCATATAACGTTGCAGTCGGTTTGCAGTCCTGGCTGGCGACCGATACGATGACGAACAACTACTACACCATGTTCTGCGCAGGCGGCGTGGTCGTCGCGATCCCGGTCGTGATCCTGTTCATGTGCCTGCAGAGATACTATGTGGAAGGCGTCACGGGCGGCGCGGTCAAGGGTTAAGCCCGAACTTTAACGTGAAGAAAAGGAGTACACCGATATGGCAAGTGTAAAACTTACAAACGTAAAGAAGGTTTACGATAACAATGTTGTTGCCGTACACGACTTCAATCTTGATATCAAGGACAAGGAGTTCGTCGTGTTCGTCGGTCCGTCCGGCTGCGGCAAATCCACCACGCTCCGTATGGTCGCGGGTCTTGAAGAGATCAGCGGCGGTACGGTTGAGATCGACGGCGAGGTCGTCAACGACCTGCAGCCCAAAGACCGCAACATCGCGATGGTCTTCCAGAACTACGCGCTGTATCCGCACATGACGGTCTATGACAACATCGCGTTCTCTCTCCGCCTCAAGAAGGTCCCGGAGGATGTGATCTACGCAAAGGTCACCAACGCCGCGGAGATCCTCGGCATCACCCAGTACCTGATGCGTAAACCGCGCGCTCTGTCCGGCGGTCAGCGTCAGCGTGTTGCAATCGGCCGTGCAATGGTCCGTGATTC
>CADAPG010000013.1 GCA_902789675.1 uncultured Eubacteriales bacterium | reverse complement strand
GGATTCGCTCGACTGCGCCTTCATTGCCGCGTTGACCGCTTCCTTGGTGACGTCCTTGCCCTTGACGACCGCAACGAGGATCGTGGTGGAGCCGGTCGCGACCGGAACGCGCTGTGCGGAACCGATCAGCTTGCCGTTGAGCTCCGGAATGACGAGACCGATCGCCTTCGCTGCGCCGGTGCTGTTCGGAACGATGTTCGCTGCGCCCGCGCGCGCACGCTGCAGGTCGCCCTTGCGATGCGGACCGTCGAGGATCATCTGGTCGCCGGTGTACGCATGGACCGTGGTCATGATGCCGGAAACGATCGGGAAGTTGTCGTTCAGTGCTTTGGTCATCGGCGCGAGGCAGTTGGTGGTGCAGCTTGCCGCGGAGATGATCTTGTCTTCCTTGGTCAGGATGTTGTTGTTGACGTTATAGACGATGGTTGGCAGATCGTTGCCTGCCGGCGCGGAAATGACGACCTTCTTTGCGCCTGCGTCGATGTGCGCCTGCGCCTTTGCCTTGCTGGTGTAGAAGCCGGTGCACTCGAGCACGACGTCGACATGCAGCTTCTTCCAGGGCAGGTTCTGCGCCTTCGGCTCAGCATAGATGGTGATCTCTTTGCCGTCCACGGTGATGGAGCCGGGGACCTTTACGGTCTTGCCGTCTTCTTCAAACTCCGGTTCCTTTGACGTAACGGTGTGCTTGTTCTCGCCGATCACGCCGCAGTAACCCTTCTGCGCGGTGTCGTACTTCAGAAGATGCGCAAGCATCGCCGGGCTGGTCAGGTCGTTGATTGCGACGATCTTATAGCCCTTTGCGCCGAACATCTGACGGAACGCGAGACGACCGATTCTGCCGAAACCGTTGATTGCTACTCTTACCATAAATATAAACCTCCTGAGAATATATTTTTCCTTTGTTATCCTACAACAAACGGGCGGAAAAAGCAAGCATTTCGGGTAAGATTTGCGTAAAAATGTGTTTTGACAATAAAAAAGGAGCTTCCCGCAGCCGGAAAGCTCCTTGTTGATTACGGCTCAGGCTCCTCCGAGCGGAACGAATATGATCACAGCGTCGCCGGTCACAACGAAGGTCGTCGAGTACGAATACCAGTAACTCACTTCTCCGAAGATCTTATCGTATCTGCGATACGCATGTCCCCACATCGCGCCGCTCGACGAGGTTTCTCCGGTTGCGATTATCTTCATGACAAATCTGCCTCGGATCGCTCTGCTCGATGCGTTGACCGTAACGACCGTTCCTTTCGCGAACGATCCGTCAACCACATACTTCCCGTTCGCAACGATCGAGCACCCCTCGCCCGTGATCGTAAACACGTCGTCCGTTGCGGGCGCCTCCGTGGGCGCTTCCGTCGGTGCGGGCGTCACGGGCGGTCCGCCCGTTCCGTCCGACCAGCACGCATAGACCCTGCATGCGCACGGATGGCTCCATTCGCGGTCCTCCATCGACTGCGCGTTCGGCTTCGCCGGGAAGAAATCAAAATACGTGACCGCGTCGACCTTCGTTCCGGAGGCGTTGCTCCATCCCGTAAATGCTTTTCCTTCCCTTTGGGGCGTCGGGAATGCCGCAAGATAGCACAGACCGTCCGAAGAGACCGGGAATCCGACGTCATATTGACCGATCAGCGTTTCGTCGTAAAACTCCAGATGATACTTGCTGTCTTCCTCCAGCCATACGACATGGATCTCCGCCTCGTAAACGCCGTCGGTATTTCTCGGGACCATCCCGAGATCGTTCGCGGTCAGCGTATCGCCGAGCGCTTTCGTGCCGATCTCCTCCGGGTCCGCAAACTCGTAATACAGCGTCTCCAGATACGCAAGTCCGCTGTATTTGGTCAGCACATATCCGACCGCCTGATACCCTTCCTGCGTCGGCAGCGGCGGCAGTTTGTATTCCCGGAACGTCGCGGCGTCCAGCGTGTCTTCCGCGAGGATCTCGCTCGGATAGGGGGCGTTGTCGTAGTTCGGGATCTCGGAATAGACCACGACGTGGATCTTGCCGGTCAGCGGCGGAACCTCCGTCGGTTCGGGCGTTACGACCGGAACCGGCGTCGGCGCCGGGGCGTTCGTTTCCGTTTGCACGGCGGCGGGCGTTTCCGCGGCGGCGGGCGTGAACACCGCCTCTGCGACCGCAGAGGGCGACGGCGTTTCCTGCACCGCAGCCGGTTCGCCTTCCGGCGGATTGACCCGGATGACGGGCTTGATCACGCCGAGCGAAACAAGCCCCGCGGATGCAAGGTACAGCATGACCTTCCGAAGCGACGAACGCTTCTTCTCCGGTTTCTTCCGTGCAGCCGTGCGGTTGAATTCATCGGGCGGCGGCGTGATCTCCTTTGCGCTGTCGACCGAGAACTCGGGCGGTCTTTGATTGAGTTCCTCAATACTGTTTCTCATTCCGAACGTATCCGGTCCGCGGCGACGGACCGGTCCTCTGTCCCCTCAAACAAAGATTTGCTAATACGATAGTTCGAACGCCGGTTTTTCGAACAGATACGCGCGACCGGTCAGACGCTGCCGGATCTGTACGTGCGCGGTTCCGTGTTCCGGGAACGTCTCCGGCAGCGGAACGGCGTAGACCGGGTAGAAGTACATTTTGTCCCCTTCGACGTCGGCATACATATCGACCGGTTCGAAGACGCCGGTCAGCGTCACGCCGTCGACGGAAACGGTGATCAGAACGCCGCCTTCCCCGATCGCGGACGGATCGTCCCCGAACACGACCTGCGGACGGTCCGTTTCGGTTCTCTCGATCCGCACGACAAAGCAGTTCGGATAGACCGTCCCGTACATCATCTCAACGACGCCGCCGACGTCCTCCTCGGTATCGAAATTCACATTGACCCACGGCACAATCTCGGGCTCGGACGTCTTTACGACCGTCTCCTCTCCCGCCTCCGTGCGATATGTGACCGTCGTTTCCAAAACCAGCTCCGGCTCACGTCCGACGCCCGCATACGCTTCCCCGTGCTCGAAGGCAAATCCGTTCGCATCGAAGCGTTCAGCCCGATATACGCCTGCGTCGATCTCCTCCCGCGTAAAAGCATGCTCCGCCGCCGTCTCGCCGATGTTCGGATCCCAAAGCCGCATGGCGGCTTTTTCGATCCGGTCTGTTCCGGAAAACTGTACGGCTGCGTAAAACACCAGAGAAGATTGGATCAGGATCGGGTCCGCGCCCGGCTCCGGCGTCGGTTCCGGCGTCGGTTCCGGCGTGGGGATCGGCGTGGGTTCGGTCGTCGGCGCGGGCGTGGGCGCGTCGGTCGGCAACGGCTTTAATGAGGCTTCGACGACGGCGTTCGGCGTTCCCGGTACCGCCGTTCGTTCGGGTGAAACGTCCGCGGCGCTGTTTTGCAGATGCGGGAACAGTATGCCGAGCACGGTCAGTCCGGACGCGGCAAGGAGCAGCATGCTCCGGCGAAGCCTCGATCGCCTGTCCTCCGTTTTTGCGCGTCTCGGGTATCGATTGAATTCATCCGGAAGCGGCGGCAGCTCGGGCGCGCCGTCCTCATGGAATTCGGTCGGTATTCGGTTCAGCTCGTGAACCTGCTCCCTCATTTCTGATGGACGTCGATCTGCGGGAACGGCACCTCAACGCCGAGCTTGCGCATTCCGATATACAGATCGTGGTTCAGCGCGCGCGTGCCCATATAGATATCGCCCTCCGCGACGTCGACCGTGAATCGCAGAAGGACCGCGCTGTCGTCCAGCTTGTTGACGCCGAGATATTCGGGCACCTTCAGCATGAGCGGCTGATTGTTCCGGAAAATCTGCTGTAAAAGTCCCGGGATCTCCTTCTCGAGCGCTTCCAGATCCGTTTCGTACGGGATCGGGAAATCCGCGACCGACAGCGAGGAATTGTCCGAACGGTTCAGGATATTCTTCATATCCGAATTGTTGATGATCTTGATATTGCCGCCGACGTCGGTGATCACCGTCGAGCGCACGTTGATCTCCGTGACCGTGCCGCGGAAGCCGTCCACCTCGATGATATCGCCGATGTTGTACTGATTGTCGATCAGGATGAACATGCCGGTGACGATGTCGGCGATCAGGCTCTCTGCGCCGAAGCCGATGATCAGCGCCAAAATCCCGAGACCGGCAAGGATCGTGACGATATCCACGTTGAAGATCGTCAGCGTTACGCAGATCGCCGCAAGGATCACCGCATACCGCAGAACGTTCTTGGCAAGCGAGATCATCGTGCGGACACGATTGTTTTTCGGCTTCGGAAGGTTCAGAAGGAACAGAATGACGCCCTCCGCCGCAAACATCGCCAGAAGCGTCAGAACGCCGCGCAGCACGGCTTTGCCGTTCCATTCAAACTTCGGGATCTCCTGGAAGATCCCCGCCTTCCGCCCGATCACATAGACCAGAGCGGCGATCGCCGCCAGCACGACGGCGCGGATCAGGGACCCGTATTTCTTGGAACGCTCCCGTTCCCGGTTGTTCTTCGATTTCATTGGAACATCCTCCCTCATGAGATTATATACAGTATACTATCTGTCCGATCCAAAGTCAAGGCGCGCGGCAGCCGACTTCTCCGGCAAAACGCCGCGGTACGGATCGGGAATTCAGTCTTCGTCGGCGTTCAGCGTCTCCGCGACGATGTACAGCGGACGGTCCTTGAGCTCGTCGTACATGCGGCCGAGGTACATGCCCTGGATCCCGACAAAGCAGAACAGCAGCGCAAAGAGCAACACACCGCCGACCGCCGCCCACAGCCACTGCGGACAGCCCGCGCCGAGGATCGCGGTCAGTACGATCATGGCGATCAGCCCGAGCACGCCGAGCACGCCGAGTCCGACGCCGAACGCAAACGGCAGCTCCAGCGGCTTTGACGAGAAGTTAAAGATGCCGTCGCAGGCAAGGCGGATCATCTTCTTCAGCGTATACTTCGTTTTGCCCGCCGCGCGCTCCTCGCGCACGTACTCGATCGGGACCGCCTCAAATCCCATCCACGCGGACATCCCGCGCAAAAACCGCGCCTGCTCGCGCATCTTTAAGAATACGTCGGCAACCTTGCGGTCCAAAAGCCGGAAATCGCCGGTGTCGAGCGGGATCGGATACGCGCTCATGGAGGACAGGAGCCGGTAATAGAGCTTTGCCGTGAGCTTCTTGAACAGCGTTTCGCCCTTGCGCTTCAGCCGTTTGCCGTATACGATGTCCGCGCCGTCCTTCCACATCCCGACCATCTTCGGGATCAGCTCCGGCGGATCCTGCAGGTCGACGTCGATGATGATCAGCGCGTCGCCCTTCGCGTGGTCCATGCCGCAGGTCACGGCAAGCTGGTGTCCGAAGTTCCGGGAGAAGGAATAGACCTTCACGGTGTCCGGATGCTCCTTCGCCAAAGCGCGCAGCTGTTTCATCGTGCCGTCGCGGCTGCCGTCGTTCACATAGATGATCTCATACGGATGCCCCGCGGACCGCATCGCGGCGTCCATGCGGCGGTACGACTCCATCAGGACCTCTTCCTCGTAATAGACCGGAATGATCAAAGAAAGCATCTTTTCTGCCATTGCTGCCTCCATCGTCTTTTTTATCAGTATAGCCCAAAAAAGTTTCGGTTGCAATTCCTTTTTCCGAGATATATAATAAGGTCAGAATCTTAGATAAAGGAGATTTTTCTATGGCAATCGTAACCAGCACCGAAATGTTCAAGAAGGCATACGCCGGCGGATACGCGATCGGCGCATTCAACGTCAACAACATGGAGATCATCCAGGGCATCACCGCCGCGGCGATCGCGGAACGCGCGCCGCTGATCCTGCAGGTATCGAAGGGCGCCCGCGCATACGCGAACCACATCTACCTGATGAAGCTCATCGAGGCGGCGATCGAGGACGCCGAACAGAACGCAGGCTTTGATCTGCCGATCTGCGTCCATCTGGACCACGGCGACAGCTTCGAGCTGTGCAAGAGCTGCATCGACGGCGGCTTCACCTCCGTCATGATCGACAAGTCGGGTCTTCCGCTCAAGGAGAACATCGCCATCACCAAACAGGTCGTCGAATACGCGCACGATCACGGCGTGGTCGTCGAGGCGGAGCTCGGCACGCTTGCCGGCGTCGAGGACGAGGTCAACGTTTCCGCGGAGGATTCCTCCTATACGCATCCGGACGACGTGCAGGAATTCGTCGAGAGCACCGGCTGCGACTCGCTGGCGATCGCGATCGGCACGAGCCACGGCGCGTATAAGTTCACCGCCGCGCAGTGCACGCGCAACGAACAGGGTCTTCTGGTTCCCCCGCCCCTCCGGTTCGACATCCTCCGCGAAGTCGAAAAGCGTCTGCCCGGATTCCCGATCGTTCTGCACGGTTCCTCCTCCGTTCCGCAGGAGTTCGTCAAGATCATCAACGAGAACGGCGGCAGAATGCCCGACGCGGTCGGCATCCCCGAGGAGCAGCTTCGTGAAGCGGCGCGCATGGCGGTCTGCAAGATCAACATCGACAGCGACCTGCGCCTTGCGATGACGGCATGCATCCGTCAGTATTTCAACGAGCATCCGGATCATTTCGATCCGCGTCAGTACCTGAAGCCCGCGCGTGCCGCCATCCAGAAGATGGTGCAGCATAAGCTGGTCGACGTGCTCGGCTGCAACGGCAAAGCATAATCCCCTGTTTTCCTGCGCCCGGTCCGGTTTTCGGATCGGGCGTTTTTCGAATCCCGAAAGGAGTCTTTCCATGCGCAGTTCACAAATACTTTCCGCGTTCCTTGCCGTCGTCTTTCTGCTGTCCTGTCTTGCCGCCTGTTCCGGAAAGCAGGCGTCCGCACCGTCCGTCGACGGTCTCGGCTTGATCCACGAGACGGAGTTCGGCGGCGTCTATCTTAAGATGACGATCGACGACTTCAATGCGCGCGGCTTCGAATACGGCGATTCCGTGACCGTCGCGTTCTCAAACGGCTTTACGATGGACGATCTGCCCTACTTCAACGGCTATTACGTGAACGTCAACGAACCGCTGCTCGTTGCGTATCCCGGTTACGACTATATCAAGGCGGCGATCAACTACGGAAAGGACGTGTGGGAATTCGCGGGGCTGGACGACGGCATGACCGCATCCGTCACCTTGAAGGAGCGCGGCAAGTACCTCAACGTGCAGGAAGCCAGCGACATCCACTATTATGACGAGCGTGAAAAGTACCCGAGCGACGCAGTGTTTGCAAATTTCCGCGCGGTCAACGTCGGACGTCTCAAAGAAAACGTGCTCTATCGCTCCGCCTCCCCCTGCGACAACCAGCACAACCGTGCATCCTATGTCGACGCGCTGATCGGGGAAGCCGGCGTAAACTGCGTCGTGGACCTTGCCGACAACGAAGCGAAGGTGCAGAAATACATGGCGGCGGACGATTTCCGTTCGCCGTACTGGCTGTCCCTTTACGAGGGCGGTCATGTTATCCTGCTTTCGATGAGCATGAACTTTCAGGCGGATGATTTCAAAGCCAAGGTCTGCGACGGTCTCAGGGCCATGAGCGCGCAGGAGGGGCCGTATCTTGTCCACTGCACCGAGGGCAAGGACCGCACCGGGTTTATGTGCATGCTGCTGGAAGCGCTTGCGGGCGCAGGCTATCGGGAGCTCGTCGACGACTACATGCTCACCTACGACAACTATTACAAGATCACGGAGCAAAGCGACAAAACGAAATACGACACGATCCTGAACCGGAACCTGGTCGCCATGATCCGCTACATCGTAAACGACGATTCCGTCGACATCACGACCGCCGATCTTTCCGTTTACGCGCGAAGCTTCCTTCTTTCCGTCGGCATGACCGACGCGGAGATCGACGCCGTACTTGCGCGGATCGCACAATAACATCCGTAAAGACAGCAAAAACCGTCCGAACATTCGGACGGTTTTCTTTTGAATCTTCCGTTATGCTTCCGGCGCCGGTTCTTCGATCTGTACCGGGTGCATCCCGCGATAGAAGCCCGCTTCCGCAAGCGACATGTAAGGTCCGGCATAGAAAATCGCAAGGACGCCGAAGGTCAGGATCGTCAGCAGGATCCATCCGATGAAGGAAAGATGCAGGACGAACAGCTCGCCCTTGTGTCCCTTCATGTTCTCCCACGAACGGCGAATGGCTTCCATGCCGGAGATGTTCGGATCCTCGGCGAGCATGTACGGGACCTCATAGAGTCCCAGCGCAACGATGATACCGGGCACAAAAAAGCACATGAAGCCGAGCGTGATAAACAGCGTATAGAGAGCCATCGTGCCGATGTTCTTCTTATAGGACTTCAGCCCCGAAAACAGATCGACGATCCGGAAGGACTCCTTGTGATATGCCTTCAGACGGATCCCGGAGATCCCGACCTTGATCACGTTGCCGAACAGGAACGTGTACAGAAGTCCGACGAGGGACGCGATCAGCGCGACGACCGCAATCACAGCGAGGATCCCCAAAAAGAGCTTTGCGGTCTCAGGGTCGTTTGCAACCTCCTTGAAGTTTGCACTGTTGCCGCTCACGCCGCCGGAAAAGCCGCTTGCGCCGCCCATCAGCGCGCCTGCGATCAGCTCGGCGCCGATGATCGGCCAATACCGGAAGCGAAGCGCTTCCTTTGCATTCTGTTTGATCGTTTGTCTTGTCATACGTGCAATTTCTCCTTTCGATTTTATCTTATGACAGCATTCCGCCGTCGATTTTCCGATCTTCGCAAGCCCGCGAAGGCGTGCTTCGGGGACCTGCAAGGCGGTCTCAATCACCCGATTCCGGATCGGTCTGACCGTCGTTGCCCGGCTCCGCCTGTTCCGTCCCCGCCTGCTCGGCTTTTCTCTGTTCGCGAACCGTGTAGGTATCCTCCCACTCCCAGCCCATCAGCTCGGAAACGGTGCCGAACGTGTAGCCGCGTTTGATCAGCTCGTCGAGGATCGGGCGAAGGTATTTTCGAACCTCCTTTGCGCCGTTGTGGCAAAGGATGATGTCGCCGGGCTGAAGCTCCTTCAGAACAAGGTCGATGATCTTCTTGCCGGTCCATCCGTCGGTCGCGTCCTTCGAGGTCTGTCCCCATTTGATCGTTTCACATCCGTTGAAGCGTGCGATCGCGCTGACGCGGGGGCTGTTCTTTCCGTACGGGCAGCGGAACAGATGCATTCTGTACCCGTGGTTTTCGAGCATCATCTCGATCGGGTGCGCGATCTCATACGCAACCTTCTTATCGGAGGTTTCGTTCAGATTCGGATGCGTCATCGAATGGTTGCCGATCTCGTGTCCCTCCTCGATCATTCTTTCGATCCAGGGACCGTGATTGCCGATCCACCCGCCCGTCATGAAGAACGTGACGTGAATGTTGTACTCCTTCAGCGTATCGAGGATCCAGTCCGTATTGACCTCGCCGTAGGCGCAGTCAAACGTGAAGGCGACCATCTTGTCGTCGCGCGAATAGTTTCCGTAGATCTGCTCGTAGTTCCTGTCGATCACCGCGACGTCCTTCATGTCGATCGGAAGCTCGGACCCCTGCACATAGAGATACAGCGTCGTGCGCGGCGGAAGGCTCTCCGGCAGCGTGACCTTTACGGTGTTCTTTTTCTTTTTGGCGACCTTTCCCCAGCCGACGATCCTTCCGTCTTCAAGACGGATCTCCATATTGGAATTGACAGGGAGATCCTTTGTGTTCTCGGCGTTCAGATTCAGGGTTGCTTCCTTGCCGGGCGTCAGCACGACCAGATCCGTATCAAACGACATATACGGGTCGGGCAGCGGCGTCGGATGCGGCGTGGGCGTGGGTTCCGGCGTCGGTTCCGGCGTGGGCGTGGGTTCCGGCGTGGGCGTGGGTTCCGGGCTCGGCGTCGGTTCCTCGGTCGGTTCCGGCGTATCGGTCGGTTCCGGCGTGGGGGTCTCAACGATCGCCACCGTCTCCTCCTTCGGAGCCGGCGCTTCCGTCATTTGCTGCGGCGCTGCAGCCGATTGCTCGGTCGCATTGTCTCCGGCTGTGCAGGCGGAAAACAGCATCACTGCGATCAGGATCATACAAACCAGTGTTTTTTTCATGTTCCCTCTCCAAATGCCGAATGTCGATTCGACTTTCCTCATAATTTACATTATTTTATCATACCTGCTTCCGTTTGTCCAGTTGTGTATAATCCTTTTAAGATCGGCAATACTCATAAAAAATACGGTAGGTGATCGGATGAAGACAACAAGAAAACGTGTCGGCGTCGCGCTCGGCTCCGGCGGCATGCGCGGGCTTGCACATATCGGCGTTCTGCAGGTGCTTGAGGAAGCGGGGATCCAGATCGATTATCTGTCCGGCGCATCCGTCGGCGCGTTTATGGGCGCGGCATACGCAGCCGAAATGGACCTGTACGCCCTCGGCGCATTTGCCGCAAAGCTCAGTCGGCGCGACGTTCTCGACCCGCCGAATCCGTTCCGGTCCGGGCTCTTTTCCGGGCAGAAGTTTCTGAAGCTCTGCGCCGTCGTCACGGAGAACCGCACGTTTCAAGAAACCTGCGTTCCGTTCTGGTGCTCCGCGGTCGACCTTGCAACCGGCAAAACCTGCTATCTGCACGAAGGCAGGCTTGCCGACGCGGTGCGCGCAAGCATCGCGATCCCGGGGCTTCTGCGCCCGTTCACGATCGGCGGCGCGACCTATATCGACGGCGGCACGCTGGAGTCGATCCCCGCCGCGATCCTCCGTGAAAACGGCGCGGACGTCGTGATCGGCGTCGATCTCTCGATCTGTCCGCCGTATGCGCCGAAGCGATCGAACGCGTATTCGATCGCGTTCCGCTCGGTCGATCTGATGCGCGCGGCGATCGACACGCTTGCGCCTTCCGGCGCGGACGTGCTGATCCGCCCGGATGTCTCGTTTATGGGCAGGCTCGTCCCGCACGACGCCGCAAAGTGCATTGCGATCGGCAGAGCCGCCGCGTCGGAAGCGCTGCCGGAAATCCGGCAGAAGCTGAAGCAGCAGGCATAATCCTGCAGAAAAAGACATAGCGTTTCCCGGAGGAAGCTATGTCTTATTTGTTTCCGCTTCTGATTCTGTTCGGTCTGATCGCCGTGCCGGACGCCGCGTTTTCCGCCGCGTCACAGGCAGCGCTTTTGTGGTGGACGCGCGTGCTGCCGTCGCTGCTGCCGTACCTTGTCGCGTCGTCGCTGCTGCTGAAAAGCGGCATCCTCTCCCGCTGCCCGCGGCGGCTCGCGCCGTTTCTGCTGCTGCCGCTCGGCGCTTTGGGCGGCTATCCCGTCGGCGCAAAGCTTGCGGGAAAGCTGTACCGCGACGGTATTCTGACGCTTCCCGACGCGCAGAAAGCCGCCGCGTTTACCAGTCTTCCGAATCCGGTATTTCTGATCTCCGTCGTCGCCGCGGGCTTCTTTCACGAATCGAGGACCGCGCTGCCGCTGCTTTGCGGCATTTACGGAACGGCGCTTTTCGGTCTGATCCCGCTGTCCCGCATCCGTTTCCCGGCGGTCAAACCGTCCGCGCCGCCCGCGCTTGCCCGCGATCTACCCGCCGCGATCTCCGACGGCATGCAGGCGATCCTGCAGATCGGCGGCTGTCTCGTGTTCGCGTCCGTGCTCGGCGCGCTGCTCGACGCCACGGGCGTCTTCCGGCTGTTCGGGGCGAATGCGCCCGCCGCCCGCGCCGCCGCGCTCGGGCTCTTTGAAATGACCTCCGGCGTTTCCGCGCTTGCCGCGCTGCCGCTTTCGCTTCCGCTGCGGCTTGCGTTCTCGGCGTTCTTTCTCCAGTTCGGCGGGATCTCCGTGCTGCTGCAGAGCGCGTCGCAGCTTTCGCTGTCCCTGCCGCGCTATTGCCTGATCCGGCTGATGACCGCCCTCGCTGCCGCGCTTGCGGTCTTTTTGCTCACGCCGCTGTTCTGCCCGGACGCCGCTGTTCCCACGCTTGCGACCGGCGCGGAGATGCGCCGCAACGTCTTCGATCTTTTCGCCGTCTCGCTCTCCTCCGCCTTCGGGCTTCTGCTCGTCTTCGTCTTTACCTTCGGTCTGTCCAAAGGAAAAAGGACGCCGTAAAGCGTCCTTCGGGAAATGATCCGTTATGCTTCGACAACAGCGGTGATGAGCCGCAGGGTCGCGTCGAGCGCGTCCTCGTGCGTGCGCTCGTAGCCGTGCGTTTCGCGGACGCCCGGTCCGATCAATGCGTGGCGCACGTCGTAGCCCGCGCGAAGCGATACGTCCGCGTCCGAGCCGTAGCTCGGGACCATCATGTCGAGCGCGTACGGGATGCCGTTCTTTTCGCAGAGCTTCACAAGCTCGTCGGTGAGCACGGTGTGGTACGGGAACGCCGCGTCCTTTGTCGCGATCGTGACCTTGTGCTCGCTGCTGTCGTGATCGAGCCCGATGCAGCCGATGTCGACCGCAATGAGGTCCTTGGTGTCCGCGGGAATGCCGCAGGCGCCGCCGTGCCCGATCTCCTCGTATTCGGTGAACAGCAGGCTGACCTTGCGGTTCAATTTGACTCTGCCGTCCGCAACGCGCTGCGCCAAAGCTAAAAGCGTCGCCGCGCTCGCCTTGTCGTCGAGGTAGCGGCTCTTGATGAAGCCCTTCTCGGTCTCCTGATAGCGCGTTTCGATCGCGACCTGATCGCCGCAGGTGACGCCGAGCTTCTCGACGTCCGCGCGGGAATACACGTCCTCGTCGAGGAGCAGCACAAGGTTCGTGTCGAGGTCCATCGGCGTGTCCTTTTCGGACTGGCTCATCAGATGCACGCTCGGGTTCTTGCGGCGAACCGTGCCGGTGTAGACCTTGCCGTTTCTGGCATGTACGCGGCAGTTCCAGTCGAGCGCGTAATACGGATGCACGCCGCCGACCTTGATGACGGCAAGTGTTCCGTCCGCGTTGATTTGGCGGACCATCAGCCCGATCGCGTCGACATGCGCGGCGATCGTAACCGGGTTGCCTTCGCCGCCGAGATCGAAGCGAACGCCGCCTTTATTGAGCTGCACGGCAGGGATGCCCATCCGCTTTGCTTCCGCAAGCAGATAGCTGTCCATGTCGACGAAGAACCCCGTCGTGCTGTCGATCGCCATGAGTTCCCGCAGTGTTTTCTTGAGCTGTTCCATACGCCCTCCTCAGTTTGCGGATTTGATCGCGCTCCACGCCTTGGTGAACACGTCGGTGAAGTCGCCGAGATCGTGGAAGACCTCGCAGCGGTCAAGGACCTCCTGCGGCGGGTTGTAGGTCTCGTCCTCGGTGTATTCCGGTCCGAGAAGGTCCAGCGCAGCCTTGTTCGGGGTCGTGTAGCCGATGTATTCGGTGTTGCGTGCCGCAATGTTCGCGTCGTTCAGGAAATTGATGAACGCATGTGCGGCTTCGATATTCTTCGCCGTCTTGGGAATGATGACATTGTCGAACCAGACGTTGGAGCCTTCCATCGGAACGGCATACGCGAGGTTCTCATGTCCGTCCATGCTGCAGAACGCGTCGCCCGAATAGATCACGCACATCGCCGCCTTGCCGTTCTCCATCGTGGAACGGAGATCGTCGGTGCCCCAACCCTTGCGGATCGATGCCTGCGCGATCAGCTTGTCGCGCGCCGCGGCGACCTCGTCCGCGTTTCTCGTGTTGAGATCGTAGCCGAGATACTTCAGCGTGATGCCGATGCTGTCGCGAAGGCTGTCATACATATAGACCTGACCGGCATACTTCTCGTCCCAGAGAATGCCCCAGCTATCCACCGGCTCGTCGACCATCTCGGTGTTGTAGAGAATGCCGACCGTGCCCCACATATACGGCAGGGAATACTTGTTGCCCGGATCGAACACATTGGTGATCTCGATCATTTTGGGATCGATGTTCTTTGCGTTCGGGATCTTACTCATGTCCAGCGGCTGCAGCATATCCTCGCGGATCATCTGCTCGATGATGTAATCCGACGGGAAGCACAGGTCGTACGGGCTGTCCGAGGAACGCAGCTTGATCAGCATTTCTTCGTTGCTGGTCATCTCGATATAGTTGACCTTCACGCCGGTCTCCTGTTCGAACAGCGCGATCAGCTCTTCGTCGATGTACTCGCCCCAGTTCAGGACGTTCAGCTCGCCGCCGATGTGCTCGTACTGATCGCCGTCCGCGAAGGTGTTTTCGTCCACTTCGACGGTCGATTTGCAGGCGGCAAACGCCGTCAGCAGAAATACGGCAAGGACAAGGCTCAGGATCTTTTTCATTTGGTTTCCCCTTTCACGTTGTTATTTCTTCATCTTGACTTTCTTGTTCTGGATCTCATATTCACGCTCTTTTGCCAGCCTTCTGAGATTGACGATCAGAAGCATTGCCACGAGCGGTATAAAGATGATCGTTGCGAGCGCCGGATTGACGCCCTTGGACCCGTGCGCCGTGTTGGAGTAGATGAACACCGACAGCGGCTGAATGCGGTCCGCCACGAAGTAGCTGACCACGAAGTCGTCCAGCGACATCGTGAGCGCCATGATAAAGCCGGAGCTGATTCCCGGCATGATGTCCGGGATGACTGCCTTCCAAAGCGCCTGGATCGGCGAGCAGCCGAGGTCCAGCGCCGCTTCATAAAGCAGGTCGGAGCTTTGCTTGAGCCTCGGCAGCACCGAGAAGATCACGTACGGAATGCTGAACGAGATGTGCGCGATCAGGAGCTTTGCAAAGTCGCCGATCTGGAACTTCCCGAGCTTGCCGAGCACGCCGTTAACAAACGCGAACAGCATCATAAACGTGATGCCCGTGACCAGGTCCGGGTTGACCATCGGCAGCTGCGACACGTTGACCACGATATTGCGCGGACGTTTGCGCATCGAGTTGATACCGATCGCCGCCGCCGTGCCGATGATCGTCGCAATGATGCTCGACGCAAACGCGATCTCGAGCGTCAGAAGCAGCGAGCTTCCGGCGTCTCCGGAAAACACCGTGCCGTAGTTTGCGAGCGTGCACCCGTTCCACTTTCCGAGGTTGGAGTACGAGATCCGCCGCCCCGAACCGACCGCAAAATCGTTGAACGAGAACACGATCAGGTAGATGATCGGCAGGTACAGGAACAGCAGCATGACGCCGAGATAGACGTATTTGAGGGAACGGCCGAATTTCTTCACAGGATGCTCCCTCCTTCCTTATCGTTGTCGAAGTGGTTCATGATCGCCGTGCTGATCAGCACGCAGATCAGAAGGATGATCGACAGCGTGGATCCGATCGAGTAGTCGCCCTTGCCCGCAAGCACCTTGAACGCCTGCTCGATCTCGTTGCCGTAGAGATTGTAGTTCCCGTTGCCGATCAGCGCAGGGACCGTGAACGCCGTGATCGCCGGAACGAACACCATCGTGATGCCCGAAACGATGCCCGGCACCGAAAGCGGCAGCACGACGCGGAAGAAGGTTTTCACGCCGTCCGCGCCGAGATCGCGCGACGCCTCCAAAAGACTCTTGTCAAGCTTCGAAAGCGTATTATAAAGCGGCATCACCATGAACGGCAGGAAGTCATAGACCAGCACCATCAGCACGGCGCCCGCCGTTCCGGTCAGCGTTGTTTTGCTCCCGAGGATGCTCGGCAGCGCGTACTCGAGGATCGCGCGCCACGCATAGGTGCGCAGCACGAAGTTCATCCACATCGGCACGAAGAACAGGACCGAGATGAACCCCGCGACCGATTTCTTCATATTCGACAGAATGTACGCGATCGGATAGCCCAACAGCAGGCAGATCGCCGTCGTACCGAACGCGATCTCCACGCTCAAGAGCAGCACGCGCCATTTCTGTCCGTCCGAAAGCGTCTCCCAGCATTTTCTGAACGTCCATGTCCCGTCCACGTTGAACGCGTAGTAGAAGATGAACACCATCGGCACCACGATGAACAGGACCATCCATACGATATACGGAAAAGCAAAGTATTTTCGCTTCATGCCCCTGCCCTCTTACTCCTCACGCGTGACGCCTTCGGTCTTTTCGGGTTCTTCGTCCGCCTCGTCGTCCTTTTTGGTGAGCTCCATCTTGTCGGGATCGACCAGGATGCCGACCTCCTCGCCGTCCTCCATGAAGTCGTCGGAATGCGCGATCCAGTCGTTCTCCTCGCAGGAGATCGTGACCTCATAGTGCGTGCCGAGGAACATGCAGGCTTTGATCGTGCCGGTGAGCTTCGCGTCCTGCGGGGCGACGAGCCGCACGTTTTCGGGCGCGATGCGCACGATGGCGATCTCCTTGTTCTCGTAGCTCTCCAGCCCTTCGCACGGGAACGCCACGTCGTCGATGTAGATCGCGTTCTCGCTCGGCCAGGTCTCGGCGTCGAAGATGTTGTTGGAACGCGTCTTCTTCATAATGTGGATCGCATCGGGCAGGATCTGAATGCCGACCTTCTGTCCGACCGGCGCAAAGTCGGTGGTATGCACGACCCATTCATAGCCGCCGCAGTCCACGCAGATCTCATAGTGCACGCCCATGAACACGACCGAGGCGACCGTGCCGGAGACCTTTGACTTCTCGGGCGGAACGATGTCGATGTCCTCCGGACGAACGACCGCGTCGACCTCGACGTTTTTGCCGAAGCCCGCGTCCACGCAGCGGTACACGACGCCGTTCATGCGGACCTTGTAGTCCTCAAGCATCAGACCCGCGACGATGTTGCTCTCGCCGATGAAGTCCGCGACGAACGGGTTCTTCGGCTCGTTGTAGATGTCGGTCGGCTTGCCGATCTGCTGAATGACGCCGTCCTTCATGACGACGATCGTATCGGACATCGTCAGTGCCTCTTCCTGATCGTGTGTGACGTAGATGAACGTGATGCCGAGCTGCCGCTGCATGCGCTTGAGCTCCACCTGCATCTCCTGGCGAAGCTTGAGATCGAGCGCGCCGAGCGGTTCGTCAAGCAAAAGGACCTTCGGCTCGTTGACGAGCGCGCGTGCGATCGCAACGCGCTGCTGCTGCCCGCCGGACAGCTGATCGATCCAGCGCTTGCCGTAGCCTTCGAGGTTGACGAGCTTCAGCATCTTCTCGACCTTTTCCTCGATCACGGGCTTCGGCGTCTTCTTGATCTTCAGACCGAACGCGATGTTGTCGTGCACGTTAAGGTGCGGGAACAGCGCGTACTTCTGGAAGACCGTGTTGATCTCGCGCTTGTGCGGCGGGACCTTCGCGATATCGACGCCGTTCATCTTGATCATGCCGGAGGACGGCGTGATGAACCCCGCGATGCACCGAAGAAGCGTCGTCTTGCCGCAGCCGGACGGTCCCAGAAGCGTCAGAAACTCGCCGTCGTTGATGTACAGATTGACGTGATCCAGCGCCACGTCCCCGTTGTAATCCTTGCTGATGTCGATCAGCTCGATCAGATGCTTGCTATCCATAAATCCCCCTTAAAAAGACGGCGGCGTGCTGATCCACAGCACCTTCGCCGGTGTTTTTCCGCTGTTGAAAAGACAGTGCACGCCCTGCGGATGCAGATAGAAGCTGTCGCCCTTTCTGACGCGGTATTTTGCGTCGCCGTCGACGAGCGTGACCGTGCCGGACAGGACCAGTCCGAACTCCTCGCCCTCGTGCGGATCGAGCTCCTCCGTCTGCCCGCCGGGACGGATCGTGACGAGGATCGGCTCCAAAGCGTTCTTCTGCGCGTTCGGAACCAGCCAGCGAATGACGTTGCCCGTCTCGTCGTCCTCCTTCTCGAACGTGTCGTCCGGCGTGAACACCACGCGCGCGTCCGAGCGGTCGTTGAAGAACGCAGAAATATCGGTCCCGAGCGCTTCCAGAATGTCCATCAGCGTCGCGATCGAAGGAGACGTGATGTCGTTCTCCAGCTGCGAGATGAAGCCCTTGGTGAGCTCGGTACGCGCCGCAAGCTCCTCCTGCGTCAGCCCGAGCTTCACGCGAAGCCTTCGAAGCTTTCTCCCGATCTCCGGTCTGCCCGTTTCCATCGTGTCTATCCTTTCTAAACTAAAAGTTTACGATCACTAAACTTTTCGTGCATTATAATGCCATATCCGCTCCCCTTTGTCAACACCTATTTTGCCGAATCGCGTCGGATTCCGCCGTTTGAAAGGAAATATACAAAAAGCCGGGACGATTCCCGGCAAAAAGAGGGACGGATCGCTCCGTCCCCTTGCTGTTGATCTGTCAATCTTCGTCGTTTTCCGGATTCGCTTCCTCGATCCGCCGCATACCGGATTCCTTTTCAAATCTTTCTGCCAGAACTTTTGTCGTAAGATAGGCAGAAATGCAGTCGATCGCCATCTTGTTCTTACCGCCGCGCATGATCGCAAAGTCCGCGTCGGTAATGTAGTTGACGATATACTTCTCATACATCGGCTTGACCGTTTCGACGTACTGCTCGGCGATGTTGTCGATCGTTCTTCCGCGGCTCTTGATGTCGCGCTTGATGCGGCGCAAGAGGCAGATATCGGTGTCGACGTGCATATAGACCTTCAGCACCATGCGGTCCAGAAGCCGATTGTCGTAGAACATGTGGATGCCTTCCATGATCAGCACCTCGGGCGGGTAGATGAGCTCGTCCGAATCGGCGCGAAGATGCGCGGCGTAATCATAGCCCTTCTTGGTGATCGGCTTTCCGCTCTCGAGCGTGTCGAGATCGCGGATGATCTCGTCGTAGTCGAAGATGTTCGGCTCGTCGTAATTGATGTGCACGCGCTCCTCAAACGGCAGCTCCGGAAAGCTCTTGTAGTAGCAATCCTGTCCGATGATGACGCAGCTGCACGAAAGGCTGTCCTGAATCCGTTTTGCCAGCGTGCTCTTGCCGCTGCCCGATGCGCCGCAGATACCCACGATGATCATATGATATGTCCCCCTCCGGAAGTCTTTTTTTCATTGTACCGCATTCCCGCGCCGCTTGCAAGAGTCTTTCGACGAACCGCGTCGTTTTTCGTCGTTCGATTGACATTTGCGCGGATTTGTACTATAGTAATTATATATGATCCATGCGGCGGGATCGCCGCGGAAAAGGAGAATGCGCATGAATATCATCACCGTCAGCCGCGAATTCGGCTCCGGCGGACGCGAACTCGGAAAGCGCGTCGCCGATCTTTTGGGCTACGATTATTACGACAGCGAGATCATCTCCGCCATCGCGCAGAACAGCGGACTGGATCCGGAATACGTCGAAACCACGCTGGACAATCACGGATGGCAGTACTTCCCCATCTCCTTCGGCGGAACGATGCACTCGGTCAACTACATTGACGCGAGCCGGATCGAAATGCTCGTGCAGCAGAAAAAGGTCATCGAACAGATCGCCGCGCTCGGCAAGAACTGCGTCATCATCGGACGCAACGCCGACGCCATCCTGAAGGAGTATAAGCCGTTCAGCATCTTTGTCTGCGCCGACCGCGAAGCGAAGATCGCCCGCTGCCGCGCCCGTGCCCGCGAGGACGAGAAGCTGACCGACCGCGAGCTCGTCCGCAAGATGAAGGAGATCGACAAGGCGCGCGCCCGCACCCGCGATTTTCTGACCGGCAGCGAATGGGGCAAATGCGACAGCTATCACCTCACCGTCAACACAAGCGACTGGGATATCAAGGCGCTTGCCGCCGCCGTCTGCGCGTTTGCCGAAAAGTGGTTCGAGAGCAACGCATGAAGATCCGTCTTTCCGATCACTTCACCTACCGAAAGCTTCTCCGTTTTACCCTGCCGTCCATCGCCATGATGATCTTTACCTCGATCTACGGCGTGGTCGACGGGTATTTTGTATCCAATTTTGCGGGCAAGGAGCCGTTTGCGGCGGTGAACCTCATCATGCCGTTCATCATGGTCGTCTCCACCGTCGGCTTCATGTTCGGCACCGGCGGCACCGCGCTCGTGTCCAAAACCTTCGGCGAAGGCGATCCGGAACGCGCAAACCGGTATTTTTCGCTGTTCGTCTACAGCTCGTTTCTGCTCGGCATCGTGTTTTCGATCCTCGGCATCGTCTTCCTGCGTCCGATCGCAGCGCTTCTGGGCGCGACGGGCACGCTGCTCGACAACTGCGTGATCTACGGCAGGATCGTCATCGCGGCAATGCCGTTCTTCATTCTGCAGCTGCTGTTCCAGAGCTTTTTCGTTGCGGCGGAAAAGCCGAACCTCGGCTTCTGGGTCATCGTTGCGGGCGGCGTCGCCAACATGATCGGCGACGCGGTGCTCGTCACCCTGCTCCCGCAGGAGCATAAGCTTGCCGGCGCGGCGATCGCGACCGCGCTCGGACAGATCGTAGGCGGCGGCGTTCCGCTGGTCTATTTCTTCCGCAAAAACAGCAGCATCCTGCGGCTCGGCAAGACGCGGTTTGACGGACGCGCGCTCTGGAAGGCGTCGACCAACGGCGTGTCGGAGCTTGTCAGCAGTGCGGCGATGAGCATCGTCGGCATGGTCATGAACGTGCAGCTTTTGAAATACGCGGGCGAGGACGGCGTGGCGGCGTACGGCGTGATGATGTACGTCAACATGATCTTTGCCGCGATCTTCATCGGCTATTCCATCGGCACCGCGCCGGTCATCGGCTTTCACTTCGGCGCAAAGAACGGCGGAGAGCTCAAGAACCTGCTCAGGAAAAGCCTGTTTCTGCTGCTGATCGGCGGCATTCTGATGGTCGCGGCGGCGGAACTGCTTGCAAAACCGCTGGCACTGTTGTTCGTCGGCTACGATGCAAAGCTGATGGAGCTCACCGAATCCGGCTTCCGCATCTTCGGCATATCCTTCTTCTTCATCGGGTTTGCGATCTTCGGCTCCGGCTTCTTCACCGCGCTGAACGACGGCGTGACCTCGGCGATCATTTCGTTTTTGCGCACGCTCGTCTTTGAGCTCGGCGCGATCCTGCTCCTGCCGCTGCTGTTCGGCATCAACGGGCTTTGGTTCTCCGTCGTCGTCGCGGAGCTGATGGCGACCCTGCTTTCGTTCATCTTCATGGCGGTCAAGCGTAAACGCTTCGGATATTGAAATAACGCACACAAAAAGGAGGGGTCAGAGGCTGTTTGTCAAAGGGGATTTTCAAAAGCACAGCCGGTTTCGGTCGTCTGTACTTTTTTCGTTGTATCCTATTGGAAATCATGATAGAATCAATACGACAAATCGGAATTTATGGAGAAAGTATTAGGATGAATATTAATAATCTTATCAGACAAAACTGTCTGGTTGATGGACGTCTTTTTCTCACTTTATGACGTGGTTTCCCATCAACGACCAAGCTATAATTCTTGAGGAAGGAGGTAAAAGAATGGTTGACCAAGTCAAAATTGGAGCCTTTCTAAGATTCCTTCGAAAAGAAAAAGGAAAGACTCAGGAAGAACTAGCAGAACTATTTGGTGTGTCCTCAAGAAGTGTTTCACGCTGGGAGAACGGAAACACGATGCCGGATTTAGGGATTCTTGTCGAATTAGCAGATTATTATAATGTTGATATCGGAGAAATAATTGATGGTGAAAGGAAAAGTGAGAAAATGGAAAAGGAAACAAAGGAGACATTACTACGAGTAGCTGACTACGCTGATAGCGAAAAAAAGCAGGCTTTGAATAAGAAAAAAGCGATTATATTTATTTGTTGTGGATTAATCATTGCACTGGCGATTGCGATAGCTTGTCTGATTATTTATCCCTTTTCTCAACAGTATAATTCAAATGGAATAAGCAACTATCTGTGTATAACGATTGATGAAAGCCAGCCAAGAGAATATATAGGGAAACTTGACAATTACAGCGTTTATGTTGAAAAGCTGAAAACTGAGTCTCTATATTATACTTCCGTAAGCGGAAAGAATATTTCACTTAATGATGCCATCACGAATGAATTGGTATCAATTGAGAATTGGAGAAAAAAAGCACGGGAAATAGTAAAAGTTGGAAATACCGAAATACTACGGTATGAGAATTATGAAATTGCTATAACTGATGGTAACTGTATAATCAGACCGATTACAGGATAAAAAAAGCCAATAGAGATAAAAGGATAATTCTGGAAAAAACCTTAAGCATACAGGGCGACAAATTCCGGTTTGTCGGAATGAAACGGATTTGAACCTTCCGGGAAGTACTTCTTTCTCGGAAGGTTTTTGTTTGCCTAAAGCGCACGTATCACCGCCGCATGGCGGTGTATAAGTGCGCTCTTCCAGAAAGCGGCTTCCCCTTGAGGGGAAGCTGGCAACGAAGTTGACTGATGAGGTGTTCAGGGAAACGAACGCAATGCGTTCGTCCGATCCGTAAAAGCTGATGCTTTTAGATATCCACCTCATCCGGCTTCGCTCACGCTGCGCCACCTTCCCCTCAAGGGGAAGGCTTTTGCGACAGCAAAAGACGGAGGGATTATCGTATTCCCTCCGCCGGATTATACTATTTGAAAACCGCCCTTTGGGGAACTCCTCTTCCTGCCCCTCCTTTGTTTTGCCCTGTTTATTTCAGCTTGATCGTCGCGATCTTTTCCATCGTTTCAAACGAGAGCACGATGACCTCGCTGTCGCCGACCACGTAGAACACGTCGTCGATGAACAGTCCGCGCGCGTCGCCGAGCCAGTACTCGCTCTCGGTCCTGATCGTTCCGATCTGTTTGAAGGCGTCGCCCTCCGCGCGGAACACCAGGTAAACGTCGTCCGCCGGGAACGCGACCGTGCCGGTTTCGACGTCGACGAACACGATCTTGTGATTGTACTGCACCGAGGTCCAGTTCGCGTCCTTCACGGAGAGCTTGAACGCTTCCTTCACGTCCGCGGGATCGGAGATATCGAACATGCTGAGCTTGACGTTTTCCGTCCAGCCGCGTTCCTCGTCCGCGTCATAGCCGATGCCGAGCAGCTTTCCTTCGCCGAACGGATGCAGATATGCCGAGAATCCCGGGATCTTGAGCGTACTGAGGATCTTCGGATTCTCCGGATCGCTCAGGTCCGCCGAGAACAGCGGGTCGACCTGCCGGAACGTCACGAAGTACGCCGTATCGCCCATGAACCGCACGGACTGCACGCGCTCGTCCTTTGCGAGGTCTTCGATCCTGCCGACCGTGTTCAGGCTGCCGTCGAGCACGAACAGCGCGCAATCGCTGCTGCTGTTCCACTCGTAGGTGTCGATACCGTCCGTCCAGATGGTCTCCTCGCTTTCGGAACGCGTCACCACGACGCGGTAATAGCCGTTATAGGCGTCCATGCTGAACTGGTTCAGAAGCGTTCCGGGGATCTTTGCGCTTGCTGCAGCCTCGACCTTGCCGTCGATCAGCGTGAAGCGGAACAGGTTGGTGTCCGCGCCGGACAGGATCTTGACAAAGTGCTTGCCGTTTGCGTCGGTCTGTTCCTCACTCTGCTCGCTTCTCCATTCCTGCGCCGCGATCAGAAGGTCCGTGCCGCTGCAGTACACGGTGTTGCAGCCGCCGAGGACCGCTTTATGAGAATCGAACTCCTTGCCGTCGAGCGCATTGATCGTCGTGACGACGGTAAAGCCGTTTTCCTTCGATTCGGGATTGACGTAGATGTCGTCCGGCGCAAGCGGGGTTTCCTTGTCGTTCGTAACCACCTTCGGAACGTATTCCCTGACCGGGATCGGATCGACGCCGAAGTACCATTGCCAGAGACGGTAGTCCGAAACGATCACAAGCATGCCGTCGACAAGGCGCGCGGTGCGGTAATCGCCCTGCTGCTTGTGCGTCGTCACGAGCTTCGGCGCGGTGCGGTCTCCGAGATCGTAGACCTCCGCAAACGTGTTTGTGCGGTCCTGATCCTTAACCTTTTCGCTCCAGTCGTTGTGCGTGCCCAGAAGATACAGCCGGTCGCCGCACAGCATCATTTCGCTGTAATACCGCCAGAAGGTGTCCTTTTCCGAGGGCTCTCTGAGTTTGATCGTCGAAACGGTCTTCGTGTCCTTGCCCTCCGCCGCGAGAATATAGATCTTGTTCTGCGAGCGGCTCATCGCATAGATCCATGTGCCGTCGGTCTTGACGATATCCGCCTCATCGACGCCTTCGACCTGCACATTCGTGCCGGAATACCGTCTGCCGGACTCGTCGGAACCCTTCATGCTTACACTTTCCGTTACGGTGTTCGTCTGCGGCATCGGCGCGGGCGCTTCCATCGGTTCGGCAGCCGCAGGCGCTTCAGCTGCATCTTCGGCGACCGCCATATCAACGCCGCCGTTGGCAACGCCGGAATAGCCGTTCCGCACCATGCGTTCCTCCATGATCCTGCCGAGCTCCTCATACGATCCGACGGTCGTCGGAACGGAGACCTCCGCAGACTTCGGCTGTCCGAGCAGAAAGCCTTTGCTCTCCTGCATGCTTTCGCTTGCGATCGCTGCGTCCGCAGGCGCTTCGGCGGAGGCGATCCTGCTTTCTTCCTTCTTTCCGACATTGACGCCGACAAAGATCGCAATACACGCCGCGGCAGCCGCGGCAAACGTCGGGATCGCGATCATCCACCCCCTGCGGCGGTCCTTCTTCGCCCGCTCGTCACGCGATCTCTGTACGCTTTCCATCTTCATTTCGTCCAGCAGACCGTCCCGCACATGGACGCTGTCCATTTTCTTTCGATACGCATCCTTAAGCATCGAATTCTCCTCCAAGCTCTTCCTTCAGCAGTCCTCTTGCACGGTGCAGCCACGATTTTACCGTCGATTCCGTCGTCCGCATCGCGGCGGCGATCTCTTTCACGGAGTATTCCTCGTAGTAGTACAGATGGATTGCCGTACGGTATTTTTCCGGGAGCTTCATCACAGCGTCATACACCGTCGAATCCGGCGCTTCGTCCTCCGAAACCAGCTCGCCCATCGCGTCCTCCGGCACGGCGTGCCGACGGAACGCGCTTCCCAGAAGGGATTTCGAACAGTTGACCGTGACCTTGATGAGCCACGCCTTCTGATGCTCCGCATTCTGGAAAGAAGGATTGCTCCGAAGGCAGCGCAAAAAGACCTCCTGTACGACGTCTTCCGCGTCAGCCGTGCTTCGCGTACGCACAAGCGCCAGGCGGTATACCATGTCGCCGTACGTCTGAAACAGGGCGTCGAGGTCGTTGTTGACGGGCTCGTTTTGCTCGTATTGCATGCAGTGTTCCAACGTTATTTTCGCTCCTCACAAATAATACCGGAGAGCAACGGAATCGGTTGCGTTCTGTTCTCCGTTTTTTTCAATGATTGATAAAAACGGCGCGCATTCGTTTTGCGTCAGCGCGCCGTTCGGTCTCCTGCGGTTTTACTTTCTCAGCTGTGCAAGCAGCGCCTGTGCGATCGCCTGCATCATCTTCTCGCGGAATGCGGGATCCTCCAGATCCGCGCGGTCGTCCTTGTTTTTCCAGTTGCCCATGACCAACCTGACGCATGGGCATCCGCACTTGGACGCCACCTCGTCGTTGACCTTGTCAAAGCCTCTGCCCTTGCTGCTCTGGATGTCCATGCCGGTCACTTCCGCGTATTCCTTGATCAGGATCCGCGCAAATTCCTCGTTCTTCTTCGTGCCCTGCACAAAGAACCCATGCACCGAAGAGCCGACCTCGTTGCACATCAGCCGGATCGCAGCGTCGCATTTTGCATCCTTGATGGTCTTTGCGCGCTTCGAGTTTCCTACCTCTTTCTTGTTGTCCTCACGCGTGATGACGACCTTCGCGCCTTTGGATTCCAGATATTCCGCAAGCTCCTTTGCAAGCGACAGGTTATACTCGCCTTCGGTCTTGTACTTCGAACCGCCATCGCGCGTGGGGTCGATGCCGATCGTGAAGCCTTCCAGCGAAATGCTCGGCGCGCTCGTCTGTCCGCCCTGCGTGCCGGGCTGCGGCGTTTCGGGCTCAATCGGCGGCGGGGTCGGCGTTTCCGGTTCGGGCGTACCGATCTCCGGCGTTTCCGGCGCTTCCTCCGTCGGCGCAAGAGAGGGCGCATCCGTAACGACCGGCGGCTCCGTTGCCTCCGTTACCTGCGTAGGCGTCGCGCGGTTGCCGTTCACTTCCGATTTGACGCAGTTGAACATCTGCGCAAAGTACCCGCCCTTGGCAAGGAACACCGTGCCGACGATCAGTCCGATGACCAGGACGATCATCGCGCAGAACAGCGAAAAGCCGAGCGGATTGCTGATGCGGAAATGTTTTCTTCTGTTTTTGATGCGTTTCATGGGATAGCCCCTCCTCTGCGATCGTTTCCTGATTGTCATTTTATCACGCATTTTGCAAATCGGAAGAGATTTTGCATTTCGTTTACAAAAAGATAAAAAAAGAACCCGGAAAACGGATACAAAAACCGGAAAATATGGTATCATATTCCTATGCCAAACATTTGCGCGCATATCGCATTCGGCGTTCGCGTCGCCGAAGCGGTCCGGAAACCGCTCGCATCGCTCGGAGAATACTACCGGCTGGGCTGTCTCGGTCCGGACTGGTATTTCTACGACCGTCTGCCGCCGACGCCGTTCATCCCGCATCAGAAGAAGCACGGCAACGTTCTGCACGGGCTGGATTGCGGTACGCTCTTTTTGGCGCTTGCGGACGCCGCGGACGACGCGCTGCGCCCGTATCTGTACGGGTTTCTGACGCATATCGCGCTCGACAGCACGGTCCATCCGTACGTCGACGCAAACCATCGCGGCAGCGCGCATTCCCGCTTCGAGGGCGTGATCGACTCGATCGTGTATCAAAAGACCCGCGAAACGATCCCGTACCGGGAGATCTTTCTTGCGCGTACCGACGCAAAGCCGATCGACGCGCTGCTTTCGCGCGTGTCCCGGGATCTATGCGGCGCTTCCGTTTCCGGCGCATATGTGCGCGGGCTCCGGAAGTTCCGAAGGCTCGCGCCCTTTCTGTACGATCCGAACGGCAGGCGGTACCGCTTCTTCCGCGCGATCGAGCATCCGTTCAAAAAGGACGGGCTCCTTTCCGACTTTCTGATCGGTCCGGACCACAATGATCCGGAGGACTGCATGAACCTTTCGCGCAAGAGCTGGGTCTCCCCGTGGGAGCCGGACCGCGTGCGCGACGAAAGCGTGCCGATGCTCTTTGAGCAGGCGTTTGCGCTTGCGGTCTCGCTGATCCGGGCATACGACGCAGACGACCGCGAGATGCTTTCCGCGCTGCTGCATCACCGCACGATGCAGAAAGGAGCGCTTGTATGACCTGCTGCTTTACGGGACACCGCGAGCTGCCCGATGCGGACAGTCCGGCATACAAAGCGCTGCTTTCCGCGCTGGAGGCGGCGGTCGACGACGCGATCCGGGAGGGCTGCGACCGGTTCGTCGTCGGCGGCGCAAAGGGGTTTGACCTGCTCGCAGGCGAATGGATCCTTGCGCGCAAAAAGGTCGATCCCGCGATCTCGCTTGCGGTCTACGTTCCGCACCGCGGACAGGCGAACGCCTACTCCCCCGCGGATATGCTCCGGTACCGAAAGCTGTTGAACGGCGCGGACGAAACGCTGGTGCTCTCGGAATCGTACCATCCCGGCTGTATGCGCGAACGCAACGCGCGCATGGTGCAGGACGCGCAGTTCTGCATCGCTTATGTGCGCAGAAAGCCCAGCGGCTCTGCGCAGACTCTGAAAATGGCGGAGGAAAAGGGCCTGACGGTCCTTCGGATCTGAGTATGACGTTTGCACGCGAACCATCCCCGAAACGGCTTGTGCCGATGTGCGCGCTCCTTGCGCTGCTGCTGCTTTGCGCGGCGGAAGCGACGGGTTTTTTCGGTCTGCTGTTTCTGTTCCCGCTTGCGCTCTGCATGCTGCCGCTGTGCGAGGAACGGCTTTGGGGATATCTGCTCCTCTGCGATGCGGCGGTCGCCGCGTTCGTGCTTGCGATGCCGTTTCCGCACTTTTACTGGCTTGCCTATGTGTGCGTGCTTGCGCCGTTTGTGCCGCTGCGGCACGCGTTTCGCAATCTCAAAAAGCAGACCCATGCGACGCTGCTTGCGGTCGGGATCGTCCTTCTGTGGACCACGCTCGTGCTGTTCGGGCTTTCGCTGCTCGGCGTGAACGCGCTGACGCTGTTTTCGCCGCTTGTCACCGCACTCATAGGGCTCGGGCTTCTGCTGTTTGTCTTTTTGCTCGACACGTTTTATCAGCTTTTCCTGAAATGGTACCGCGCGCGTCTCAGGCGCTTCCTGCTTCCGCGCGCATAGAAACCGCCGTTTTCCGCATACTGTCCGTATGTGCGAGCAACAAGCCATCCGAACCTATAAAAGTCTCTGTCGCCGACGCCGCCGTCGGCGTTTTTTTCGCGTACTGGCAATTATGATCTTCGCCCCGCTGCTTGCCTGCGCGGTCTGGATCTTTTCGCAGGACGCGTGGCGTCTGCTGGACCTTGAGAAGATCTATTCGACCGAGGAAACGCTTCTGATCACGGACAAAAACGGCGCGATCGTCTCCCGGCTCTACCTGCACGAAAACCGCGTGTCCGTCAATGCCGAAACGCTTCCGGCGCACGTGCGCAACGCCTTTCTTGCCGCGGAGGACGCGCGGTTCTATTCGCATCCAGGCTTTGACCTCATCCGCATCGCGGGCGCGGCGCTGCACGACCTTAAGGCGGGCTCGTACGTGGAGGGCGCGAGCACCGTCACGCAGCAGCTCATCAAGCTGACGCACCTGTCCGCCGAAAAGACGCTCGACCGCAAGGTCGACGAAGCGATCCTCTCCTACCGGCTTGAGCAGCTTCTCAGCAAGGACGAGATTCTGACCTGCTATCTGAACCGCGTCTACTTCGGCGGCGGGTATTACGGCATCGAAGCCGCGGCGGAGGGCTATTTCGGCGTGCACGCCTCCGAGCTGACGCTTGCCCAGAGCGCTCTGCTCGCAGGCGTTCTGAAGTCCCCGGCGACCTATGCGCCGCATCTGAGGCCCGAGGCGTCCGTCGGACGGCGCGGCGTCATTCTGGATCTGATGGTCGAATACGGCATGATCGGCGCGGAGGAAGCGGCGCGCGCCAAGACGGAGCCGCTCGTGCTGATCGCCGACGCCGATAAGCAGAGGCACGATTCCTATATCGACCTTGCGATGACCGAAGCCGCGGATATCCTCGGCTGCGATCTCGACACGCTGCTGACCGGCGGGTATACGGCGCAACGACGCGTACTTTCCGACGTACGGAGACGAGTCCTGCGAGGGCGCGTTCGTGCTGATCGACGCAAAGACCGGCGGCGTTTCCGCGATCATGGGCGGACGAAACAACGACGCCGCGCTCGGGTTCAACCGCGCCACGCGCATCCGCCGTCAGCCGGGCAGCGCGATCAAGCCGATCCTCGTCTATGCGCCCGCGCTCGAAGCGGGCTACACTGCGGCGTCCATGCTGCTCGACGACGCGACCGTGTTCGGCGATTACACGCCGCGAAACGCGAACGGACGCTACGCGGGATGGATCACCATGCGCGAGGCGGTCACGCGGTCTTTGAACCTCCCCGCCGTTTCGCTCTTCCGCGATCTCGGCGTTTCGCGCTGCAAGGCGTTTGCCGCGCGGTTCGGGATCCCGTTCGACGTGCGCGACGATTCCCTGACGCTCGCGCTCGGCGGGTTCACCTACGGCGTTTCCCCATACCGGCTGTGCGGCGCATACGCCGCGCTCGCCTCCGGCGGGATCTACCGCTCCCCGTATGTCGTCACGCGCATCACCGACCGCGCGGGCACGGAGCTCTACCGACACGAACCGGACGGCACGCGCGTCATGTCCGAAGGCAGCGCGTTCATCCTGACCTCGCTTCTCAAGAGCGTGGCGCAAACCGGCACGGCAAACCTGCTTTCCGCGCTGCCGATCCCGCTTGCCGCAAAGACCGGCACGGTCGGCGACGAGACCGGCAACCGCGATATCTGGCTCGCGTGCTACAATCCGGACTATGCCGCCGTCGTGTGGATGGGCTTCGACGATGCGGAAAACGGGCGCTGTCTGCCGAAGGACTGCGGCGGCGGGACCTACCCCGCCATGCTGCTGTCCGAGATCTTTTCCGCGCTGTACCCCAGCGGCGGCGCGCCGGACTTCTCCGTTCCGGACAGCGTCATTTTAGTGCCGCTCGACCGCGTAACGCTCCGAAGCGAGCACCTTGCCGTGCTCACGACGGGACTGACCCCCGCATCGGAAACCGTATCGGAATACTTTGTGCGCGGCACGGAACCGCGGTCCGTCTCCGATTACTGGCAGCTTCCGGAGCCGCCCGTCGATCTTTCGGTCACGCTGTCCGGCGACGCCGCCGAGATCGCCTTCACCCCGCCCTCGCGCTATATGAACTACCGGCTCTACCGCGAAGACGCCGAGGGCTTTTCCGTTCTCGCCGCGACCTTTGAGGCGCCGATCTACCCCGTCCGGTACACGGATCCGGTCGACCGGCTGCACGGTGCATACGCGTATTACGTCGTGCCCGTGCATCCCTCGCTGCTGTCCGACGGCGCCCCGCTCTGCGGCCGTCCGAGCGCAAAGCGTTGGATCTCCGTATGGCGCGCAAGCCCTTTTTCTCCGTAAAATTGATTATTTCTCCAAACGATGGTTGACGAACGGACGAATTTATAGTATATTATATTAGGGTAATAAGAATCTATTGCCGCAATTCTTATATGGAGAGTGAGAAAATATGGATTACAAGGCACTTGCAGCCAATGTCGAAAATCGTGAAGGGTTCGGAACGCAGGAATGGGTCTATCGCGTTCTCCGTGCAGGCATCGTGAACGGCGCGCTTCCGGGCGGCATGCAGCTGAAGCAGGACGAGATTTCCGCCGCATTGAACGTCAGCCACATTCCGGTCCGCGAGGCGCTGCGTCAGTTGGAAGCGCAGCATCTGGTCACGATCCACGCGAACCGTGGCGCAACGGTCACCGAGCTTTCCCGCGAAATGCTCATCAACACCATGCAGGTACGCGCGGCGATCTCCGTTGCGATGCTCAAGGTTGCCGTTCCGCGCATGACGGAGGAAGACTTTGTCGCGCTCGACGCGATCCTGGATGAACAGCGCAAGGTCAGCGACATGATCGCGTCCGAAAACCTGAACATCCGCTTCCACGAGGTCTTGACCGCGAAGGCGAACAATCCGGTTGCGGATATGCTGATGGAGATCATCCACGCGAACATCGACCGGTATCTGCGCGCAGGCTTCTACGGCGACGCCGCGGAACGCGAGATCTCCGTCGTCGAGCACGAACGGATCCTTGCCGCCTGCAAAGCGGGCAACGTCGCCGAGGCGGTCGAGCTCCTCTATGCGCACATCATGGACGCCGCATCCCTGATTCCGGAAAGCGTCCAGTAACCGATCCGACAGAAACGCCGTCCCGCAGGACGGCGTTTTTTGTTTACGGCAGCGAAAGGAATTCCCAAAGGAGCAGCGCGGCGGCGGAGAGCGTCAGCAAAAGCAGGACGCCGATCGCGGCCGCCTGTCCCCTCCTCCTTCGCCGGATGCTGTGCCGGAGATAGAGCGCCCCGTACGCCAGCGGAACGAGCTGCAGACAAAGATACAGGATCATCGCTTCACTCCGTTTCCGGATTGTGCGCGCTGTGCGAAAGCATCACGGTCACCGAAAACGTGACCGAGAGCGCGCGGTAATCCGCCTTCCAGTCATATGCCTCCCAATCGGCTGCCGAACGAAACCGCTTCGCCTGCAGTCTGCCGAAACCCATCGCGTCGCTGTTGCTGCGCTGCAGCGCGGAAAAGACCGCCGAAAGCTCCGCGGAAAGCTGTTCCTCCAGAAACGATTTCAGCGCGTTGCTTTCCACGGAAAGCCGCTCGGGTTCCAGAAGGTCCGCTTCCAGAAAGATCTCTGCCTCCGCTTTCCGTTTTTCGCCGTGCAGCTTCGGCGCGTGTACACGGCTGAACGCAACGCCGATCTCCTGCCCGTCGGGCAGCACGAACCGCATCTCGCCCCTTCGGAACAGACCGGTCACCATCAGCGTTTCCATCGTGTGCCTGCCGTCCAGGACCCCGACCATGCGGTCGCCGTCGAACACGGCGCTGCCCGCGATCGAGGTTTTGATGAGGCTTTCGGTAAGCAGCGAGCCGCCCACCTTCGGATACGCTTCGCCGCCGACAAGGTCCTCCTCGATACCGTATTCGTTAACGCCCGCATAGGCGAGCATCGCGTCGAACCGCTTGTCCCCGAGCGCTTCGAGATACGTGCCGTAGCCGGTGTCCGCCGCCGTGCCGGACGCGCGCCTCAGATCCCCCGCCGCCGTCTTGATCTTGCGGAGCGACGGATCGCTGTCCGAAAGCCACCCTTCGAACACGTCACGGATCGGATCCTTGGCGATCATCACGCGCAGGTTCGGCCACAGATCCGCTTTCCCGAACGCAAAGTCCAGAAACGCCGTCTGCTCCCCGGTTCGCGCAAGGTCCTCGCCGATCACAAGCAGCGACGCGCGCGAAAAGCTCAGCCTGCTCGGGTACGCGGCGTTCAGCGTTTCATACGCCTCGGAGAACGACCGCGCCTCCGCACAGATCACCGTATTCTCCACCTTCGTCTCCTCCGAGCCGCCCGGCGCAGAGACGAGCAGCGTCACAAGGTACGGCATCGTTGTGCCGCGCTCCACGCCGATATTCAGCACGTACGCGTACTCGTCGATATTCTTGGACTGCATGCACCCGCAAAGCGGCAGCGCGCAGAGAAGCAGCAGCGTCAGACGGCGCATTTCGGTTTCCTCCTTCGTCTTTTCAGCAGGATCAGCGGGAACGGGATGCCGATGAGCAGCGACGCGTTTCGGTACAGCAGCTTCAGCACGGCAAGCGTCGTTTCCGTGTCGTAATGCAGCACAAGAATCAGCGACACGGCGAGCGCGGAAAGGCACAGCGCGACGGGACGCGCGTCCCGCACGCCGAACGTCTTCGCAAACAGCACGCATGCAGCATAGATATAGTACCCGGACGAAAGGATCGCGCCCATCAGCCACAAAAACAGCACTGCGCGGTCGAGGCGCAGCGTCGGGTTTTCGGCGCGCACCTCAACGAGCATCCGATAGAACGGCGCGGGCATTTCCCTCAGCTGCGTATAGGGAAACGTCATGGAAAGCGCAAACAGCGCGGCGGCGGAAAGCAGCCCGCCCGCGATCGCGCCGATGCGTCCCGCGCTTCGCATTGCCATCCGGTCCTGCGTGCCCTCTCCGATGCACAGAAGCGCCAGCAGCGGCGGCGCCGCGCGAAGCTGTGCGCTGCCCGTCTCTGTAAGAAGCATCTTCGGTTCCCCGATCGGGATCGGAAAGATCCGGTCCAAGCGGTATTCCCCGATCCCCGAAAGCAGCGCCGCAAGGATCGAAACGAGCAGGACCGGCAGCAGGATCCGCGCCGTCCGCACGATCGTTTCCGCGCCGAGCACGGTTAAAAGAAACAGGCACGAAAGCAGATACAGGCAAGCGGTGACCTGCTTGGATCCGGCGAAAACGAACTGCGTGATCGGGATCAGAAAGCCTTCCAGCGGCTGCATTGCGGCAAGCAGCAACGCAAGGATCAGGGGTGCTGCAAGCGCTTTTTTGAGCTTTGAGTCGCCGATCAGCGCGGAAAGGTCGTTCCCCCCGCGCACGCGAAGCGCCCACACCGTCGCTTCGAACAGCAGCAGCGCCTGCAGACACGCGACGATCTCCACGATCCACGAGGCGTTTCCGTTCTCGAACAGCGCGCGGCTGTCAAAAGCGAAGCAGCCCCCGAAAAACATCGCAAGCAGAACGGCGGACGCCGCCTCCTGCCTGCCGAACGCGCCCATACGAAGATTCATGCGCGCCTCCTTTGCGGATTCGACCGGTCCGAGGGACCGCCTCGGTTCCCGATGCGCGTGCGGAAAAACAGATGCTCGCGGTGTTTTGTGACCGGCGCATACGGCGCAAAGAACGGCACGCCGAACGATTTCACGGAGCACATGATCGCCGTTGCGCAGAGCCCCGTGACCGTGATGCCCAAAAGCCCCGCAAGCGTCGCTGCGATGCACAGAAGGATCCGGTAGTACGCCGTCGCGACCTGCGCGCTGTAATCCGGGATCACGAAGTTTCCGAGCCCCGTCAGCGCAACGATGATCAGCACGACGGTCGAAACGATGTTCGCGGAGACCGCCGCCTGCCCCAAGAGCAGACCGCCGATGATCCCGATCGCGTGACCGATCGAGCCGGGCACGCGCAGTCCCGCCTCGCGAACGAGCTGAAACACCAGCAGCAGAAAGATCATCTCCATCCACAGCGGCAGAAACACCATCGCGCGGGACGCGATCACGGTTTCGAGGATCTCGCTCGAAAGCTGTCCCGGATGGTGCAGCGCCAGCGCAAGAAAGTACGCGGGCAGATAGGTCGAAAGGATCGCGCCGAGCATGCGGATCGTCTGTACGATCGTGCCCACCGGCTGCCGCATGTCAAGATCCTCACCGCTTTTGAGCAGCGTGCCGACCGTGATCGGCAGCACGCCCGCAATCGGACAGCCCTCCACGAGCAGGGCGATCCGTCCGTCCAGCACAGCGGACGCTGCGCGGTCCGGGCGCTCGGTCTTCAGCATCTGCGGCAGCGGAAGATAGGTATAGTCCTCGATGAGCTGTTCCACCCTGCCGACGGTCAGCCGCATATCGGTCGAGATCGCGTCGAGCCGCCGCTTTACCTCGTCGAGCAGCGACGGGTTCACCGTGCCGTCGAGGTACGCAAGCACGAGCTTCGTTCCGTTTGTGCCGCCCGCGTCGCGGAATTCGCAGACGAAATCGGGGCGCTTCAGGATGCGGCGCAGCAGCGTCACGTTCGTGCGGATGTTCTCCGTGAACGCCTCTTTCGGACCGAGGATCGTCATCTCGTTCTCGGGCTTTTCGACCGGTCTCGAAACGAAGCCGCGCGTGTCGCAGAGGATCGCCTCCCCCGCGCCGTCGAACAGGATCGCCGTGCGTCCCTCGAGGATCGCGGAGGCGACCGTTTGCCTTTCATCGGTCAGTTCCGTTTCGTGCATGGCAAGCGCATGCGCGCGAAAATACGCGGGAATTCTCCCCGCCGGCACGCCCTCGATTTCGATCCGGAACGCAGGACGCAGAATGAAATCCGCGATCTGCTTGTCGTCCGCCATGCCGTTCATGCTGACGGCGAGCGCGTCGACCCTGCCGCCCACGCGCAGCGGACGCAGGATCAGGTCGGTGTTGACCGCGGCGCGAAACAGCGTTTCAAGCCATGTGCGGTTCTTCCCGAGGTCCTTCGGGATCTTTCCCTCCTCCCTGCGGATATGCGCCTTCCGCGCTTTTCGGCGCGCAAAAAAGGGCGGGGTCCCTTCGGACTCCGTCTCCTTCGGACTCCGTCTCCAACAGTTCAAATCGCCGATACGGCTTATCGAATTGCATCAGGTTCCGGATCGCTTGTTTCATGCGCATAGCTTGCGCAGAAGCGCCGTTTCGTATACCTCACCGCACGCGCCGGTACGCGTCCGCGTTGAGCGCTTCTCCGAAATGACCGAGCGTGTTTTCCGCGATCAATCTGTCCTTTTCCCGCCGGGTCAGCTTCTTGATCCGCGCTTCGAGCTTCAGCGCCGCGGAACGCGAATCCGTCTCCCATGCCGCCGCGACCGTTTCCGGACGGAACGCACGCGTAAACCGTGCGCTTTTCTCCGTTCCGCCGTGTTCCGAAAACCGGCGCTCAAGATCGGTCGTGATCCCGGTATAGAGCCGATCGCCCCTGCAGCGCAGGATATAAACGGTGTACGGCGTCTGCGATCGTGTTCTGACCTCCTCTTGCGCCGCTGCCGATCCGGTCCTTTCCCGTTCCGTCATGGGCTTCCCCCGCTCATGCGCTTTGCGGACCGCCGTCCGTTTCCGGCTGCGGGACCTCGCCGATCTTGCGGTACAGCTCCGGCAGATCGTAGTGCACGTGATAGCGCAGCGGATGCAGAAGCCGGAAGA
>CADAPG010000012.1 GCA_902789675.1 uncultured Eubacteriales bacterium | reverse complement strand
GCGCACAACGCGCTCGAGACGCGTGAGACCCACGCGGATCTGGTTCTGCAGAAGCTCGCCGACCGAACGGATGCGGCGGTTGCCGAGGTGGTCGATGTCGTCCGTTCTGCCGATGCCGTAGGGCAGATCGATCAGATACGAGATGGACGCGACCATATCGTCCGGAATGATGTGGCGCGGAATGAGCTCGTCATAGTGCTCGCGCAGGAAATCCTTCAGATTGTCGCCCTCTATCCCCTTTTCCGCCGCTTCATTCAGGAGTTTTTTGAGCGTGGGGATATGCACGTCTTCATTCAGACCGGCTTCGATCGGCGCAAACGGCAGGAAGCTCGCCGCAGACGCGAAATGATTGCCGACGACCTTGACGCGGCCGTGCTCTTCGGTGTTGATCCAGACAGCGTTGATGCCTGCGTTCTGGATCGCCTCAGCGGTCGCCTTGTCGATCTTCTGCCCTTCTTTGACGAAGATCTCGCCCGTTTCCTCATCAATGACGGGCGATCTGGTCGCGGATACGCGCCTTCAGAGCGAGCTTTTTATTATACTTGTAGCGGCCGACGCGCGCCAGGTCATAGCGGTTGTCAAAGAACAGCCCGTGCAGAAGGTTGCGCGCGCTCTCCTCTGTCGGCGGCTCGCCGGGACGCTGTCTGCGGTAGATCTCAAAGAGACCGTCCAGTTCGGAACGGTTCGGATCCTTTGCGAGCGTTGCGTCGAGACGTTCGTCGTTGCCGAGGAGATCGAGAATCTTGTCGTTCGTGCCGTAGCCGATGGCGCGCAGCAGCGACGTGATGAAGACCTTGCGCTGACGGTCGATCTTGACATACAGGATGCCGTTCGAATCGGTTTCGTATTCAAGCCATGCGCCGCGGTTCGGGATGACCTGACTCGAAAACAGCTGCTTGCCCATCTTATCCGTCGTGGACGAATAATACGCGCCCGGCGAACGGACAAGCTGCGAAACGATGACGCGCTCCGCGCCGTTGATGATAAACGTGCCCTGCGGCGTCATCAGCGGGAAGTCGCCCATAAAGACCTCCTGCTGCTTCTGCACGTCCGTTTCCGTATTGTGCAGGCGCACGGTCACAAGCAGAGGCGCAGCGTAATTCACGTCGCGGCTCTTGCTTTCTTCGATGGAATACTTGGGCTTATCGAGATCGATCCGATAGTCCACAAAATGCAATTCAAGTTTTCCGGAAAAGTCGACGATCGGCGAGATGTCGTTGAAGACTTCGCGCAGATCTTCTTTCAGGAAGTGGTAGTAGGAATTCTTCTGCACCTCAATGAGATCGGGCATTTCAAGAACTTCGGAAATGTGTGAAAAGCTCTTTCTTGTCCGTTTTCCCATCTTGACGTCATGCATCATTGCGTTCACTCCTTGCTGATGTTTTTTTCATCTGATATTTCGGGCGAATCCCCCCGCCCGTGGAGGTGGCACATATTCCTTACCTCTCCTGTGTCTTTAGTCCCGAAAACGACTTGCTTTATTTCAATCCGCTTAGCCTTTGGGGCATATTACCACAGTATAGGCATCATAATGCAATATCGAATAATATCATCTTCAAATCAACATGTCAAGCATAAAATTCATAAAATGAAAATATTTTTTACTGACACCCGAATCACACGCATAAATTGGTATGGGCAAGCAAAAACATGTCCATACTCCGTACAGATCAAAGGAGGTGAAACCATGAAAGGAACCCATACGGGCTGGACAGAGGCGGAAGACGCGGCCCTCCTTTCCGCCGCGCTCGACGCACGCAGGGAACGCCGTCCGCTGAAAACCGTGTTCGACTCGATCGCCGAGCAGACCGAGCGAAAGCCGAACAGCGTCCGCAATCACTATTACACGCAGATCAAACCCGCCGAAAAGGCGGAGCCCGCCTTTCTCCCCTTCTCCGAGGAGGAGACCGACCGTCTTCTGGAGACGGTGCTGCTTGCGCTCGGCAGCGGGCAGTCGGTGCGCGCCTGCACGCTGAACATGGCGAACGGCGACACGCGGCGCATGCTGCGCTATCAGAACAAGTACCGTGCGCTGCTGAAATCGCAGCCGGAGCGTGTGAAGCGCGTCCGGAGCATGCTGCTTCGGCAGGGGCGCTCGGTGCCGGATCCGTTCGTGCGCGATCCGGATACGCCTCACGTCGGCCGTCCGCCGAAAGCTTCGGGAGAGCTGGAACGGAACATCCGCGCGCTGCTTGATACGCTGTGCCGGAACCTGCTTGCGCTGACACAGGGCGAAAATGCGGGCTGAAGGCAGCCGTGAACGCAAAAAGGAGGATCCCCTCCTTTTTTTGATCCGCCGAACGATTGAAAAACGCGCCGCGATTCGTTATAATAGGATCGGAAAGAGGTGAACCCGCCATGCTGATCTGGATCCTTATCTTGCTTTTGAGCGCAGGCACGACCGTATTCCTGTCGTTTGTGTTCGGTCCCTGCGCAACGTGGTGGCTCATTCTGCGCATCCCTCTGCTCTTCGCGGCGTCATGTATCGTATGGCTACTTCTGTTTGCCGCAATCTTATCTCTGATCTCTCTTTTTATTAATAAGAAGAAGCCCGTCACGAAGGTGCACCACGGCATGCGCCGTTTCGTTGTCGAAACGATGGAGCTGATTCTGCTGATCGGGCGGATCCGCGTACACGCCGAGGGGCTTGACCGCATCGACCGCAGCAAGCCGTTTTTGCTGGTCGCCAACCACCGTTCCATGATCGATCCGTTCCTTCCGCTGACGCTTTTAAAAGGAACCGAGATCGTCTATATCTGCAAACCCGAGATCCTCAACATGCCGATTGCCGGACGCTATGCGCACATCATGGGCTATCCGTTCATCGACCGGCAGAACAACCGGCAGGCGCTGAAAACGATCTTCCGCGCCGTCGATATCATCAGGGACGAGCACACCGCCGTCGGCATCTTCCCCGAGGGCACGCGCAACAAGACGGACGATCCGCTGCTGCCGCTGCACGCCGGATCCTTCGCGATCGCCAAGCGCGCGGGCGTGCCGATCGTCGTCGCCGTCAACCGCAATACGCAGAAAGCGCTGAAACAGTTCATGTGGCACGGCACAAAGGTCTCCTTCTCGGTCGTCGACGTGCTCCCGCCCGAACAAGCATGGCATAAAAGCGCCCGATCGGGCGCTTTTATTATTTTGAAGCCGTTATTTGTCCGATGCGATCCGGTCCCGCACCAGCTCCGCCACCGTGCAGATGAACTCGAAGTTGCTCGGACGGTCCGAGAACGGAAAGATCTCCGTATGGATCCCGTCCGGGTTCAGAAAACCAACCCCGATCGCGTCCCGCATGGCGTGCTCGCCGCTGACCACGTCGCACAGATCCTCGATTGTCGGAAGCACTTCGGCAGACGACGCCGCGCCAAGGATGCGATCCTGCTCCGCGGCAAACCGCACGCCCTCGCACAGCGGCTCGAAGCCGACCAGGTGCGGACCGATCCCCATTCTCAGCAGCAGCTCCCCGATCATTCTGTGCGCATCCGCCGCGCGCCGATCGCCGCCGCGCACAGCGCGTCCCGCCTGTGAAAACAGCATCGTTTCCCTCATAAAAATCTCCCCCCTTCTGCATCTTCAGTTTGACGCAGCAGGAGGGATAATTCAACCGATGAAATATGAAGATTGACGGGAATTCCGTGAACAATTCGTGAACGGCGTCAGACGAGCCGTCCGGGATCCGGTACGATGGGAACGCTCCGCGAATTCCGGTCCGGCACGACCGTGACCGACATGCCGCTGCCGCCGAGCTTTTTTGCCTCGATCAGTACAAGCCTTGCACGGGAGCCGCGCATCAGAAGCTGCATCCGCTTGACGGAAAACCGCGCCGCGTCAAGCGCGCAGATCAGCGTCTGCAGCTGCTCCGCCGGGTAGCACGCTGTAAGCGTGCCGCCGTTTTTCAGCAGCAGAAACGCAGCGCCGCACCAATCGGAAAGCAGCGTATCGTCCGCATGCCGCGCGACCGCGCGCCTGCCCGGATCGCCGGAGGTGAAGTACGGCGGGTTCATCAGCACACGCGTAAGGAAGGCGCATCCTTTGCGCAGAGATCCAGAAACCGGATCGGCTGCCCGTTTCGCGCCGCGCTTTTCCTTGCAAGCGCAAGCTGCGCTTCATCGACGTCGATTCCCGTATACTCGCCGCCCATGCGCGACTCGGCATACAGGCACAGCACGCCGTTTCCGGTGCCGAGATCGAGGACCCTGTCCTTCGGTCCGATCCGCGCAAAATGCACCAGCGCGATCGAATCCTCCGTAAAGCAGCCGAGCGCGGGATCCTGATAGATCCCGGTCTTCGGTTCGATCAGCCATTCCCAGCGTTCCATGCTATCCCTCCGGAACGAACGCAGTATCCGTGTTCCCGGGCGTCGGCGCCGCAAGCGGTTGGATCCCATCCGCCCCGTAGGACGCCAGCTCCGCGCCCGTATAATAATACAGAAGGATCTCCCGGTAATCCGATCCGTGCTTCGCCATGCCGTTCGCGCCGTTCTGCGAAAGTCCGACGCCGTGACCGTAGCCCTTGGTGTGGAACACGATCCCCTTCTGTGTCCACTCGATCGTGAACATCGTGCTCCTCAGTCCGAACAGGTTCCGCGCCTGCTTGCCGGTGATCGTCGTCTTTCCGAGCCGCAGCGTTTCCACGCGCCCGCTGTCGTATGCTTTGGCGATCGCGATCCCGTTCCGGACGTTTTCCGCGTCGATCCCGCTTTCCGGATACTTCGCTGCGATCAGTTCGACGAGCGCGTCCGTGCCGAAGTCCACATTCTCCTCCCGCATCGGATCCTCGTAGGGACTCAGAACGCCGCGCAGATACGGCAGCGCGTTTGCGTAGACGTGCTCGGAGTCTTCGGTCTGCCCGCCGGAGCAGGCATGATACAGCGCGTCGCACAGCTTGCCGTCATAGACCAGCACCTCGCCCGCCGTCTCCATCACCGCCTGCGCGACACGGTTGTAGTTTGCCGCGTAATCCTTTCCCCAGGTTTTCTGCATCCGTTCCTGCGACGAAAACGCCTGGCAGCATTTGCTGTTCGTGCAGACGTCGGCGTCCGGATTTGTGTGGCAGCCGCCGTGCACGACTCCGTACAGCGTATAGGTGCGGGAAGCGACCGCCTGCGCCTTCAGCGCTTCGAAGCTGTAATACGCTGGCATCTCCGCCGAGACGACGCCGACGATGTATTCCTCGAGATCCATGTCCACGAGCTTGTCCGCCCGGTGATCGTAGACCTTGATCGTCGTCGTTTCCGTCCAGTCGAAGTAGGCATAAAGATCGACGATCGTCGGCGCGGGCGTCACGGTCCCGATCTCCCCCGGTCCCGCATCCGGGCTGCAGGATTCCGGCTTCTGCGGCTGACGGTTCGTCAGCACCATGCGCATCAGAAGGAACAGCAGCACCAGAAGCACAAGCAGCGCGGCGCACATGCCGATCAGTTTTATGGGGTTTTGTTTCTTTCTCTTCATGGTTCATATTATAATGCCCCCGTACGGAAAATACCAGCTATTTTTGGTCGTACCGAAATTCCCGCTTTCCGTTGCAATCTCCGTAAAAGCCGTGCTATAATACGGGTATGAATATCCGTTTTTCTCCCGAAGCCGCGCGCCGCGAGATGACGCCGGTCGACAATCTGTTTTTCCTCGAATACATGCCCGATGCGGACGGCACGTTTGTGAAGGTATACCTGTTCGGGCTGATGCAGTGCTATCACCCCTCGCTTTCCGATACGGACATCGAGAATGCGCTCGGTCTCAGCGAAACACAGATCCGGTGCGCCTTCGTGTACTGGCAGGCAAAGGGGCTTGTGCGCATCCGCGGCGACGAACCGCTGACCGTGGAGTATCTTCTGACCGAACAGCCCGCCGTGACGACCGCGACCTCGCTGAAGTACCGCCGGTTCCTCGACTCCGTCAACGCGCTGCTTTCGCCGCGTTCGCTCGACATGCGCGAAACGAAAGCCCTGTACGACTGCATCGAGCTCTACGGGCTGGAAGAGGGCGCGGTGCTTGCGCTCGTCGCATACTGCATCGAGCTGAAGACCAAGCGTGTTTCGACCAACTATATCCTGACCGTCGCGCAGGAATGGAGCGAGCGGAACATCAAGACGCAGGGCGCTGCGGAAGAATACGTTGCGAATTACCGTGTGCAGAAGCACGGCGCCGCCGAAGTGCTGCGCCGCTGGAACAAGCACCGCCCGCCGACCGTCGACGAAATGGCGCTGTACGACCGTTGGATCAACGAGCTCGGCTTCGATTCCGAAACGGTCCTCACCGCCGCCGCGCGCATGACGGACGTCGCTTCGCCGACGTTCGCGGTCCTGAGCGACCGGCTTTCCGACATGAAGGAACGCAGGGTCACGGACGTGGAGGCGATGGACGCCGCCGAGGAGAAGAACGCGGCGGACCGCGAGTTTGCGCGCATGGTCTATGCGCGGCTCGGAAAGATCGGCGCGCCGGACAGGACGACGATCGCGCAGCTTGCGATGTTCCGCGACGAAAAGCGCATCCCGCGCGAAGCGATCCTGCTTGCCGCGGACGAATGCGCCGGCGCGGAGCGTGCGCTCGGCATGCTGAAAAAGACGCTGTCCGATTGGGCGAATGAGCATATCGAAACGCTCGAACAGGCGGAAGCCGCTCTGAACCGGCCGAAACCCGCGCCTGTCAAAAAGAAAAAGAAGAACGCGGCGCTGCTCTATGAGCAGAAGCCGATCTCGGAAGAGGATTTCAACAACCTGGTCGTGAACCTGAGCGAGGATCTATGACAAACGAATTACGACGCTATTACAGCGAACTGAGAGACAAAAACCGCCGTATCCACGAAAAACGCGTTGCGGAATGCGAACAGAAAAGCGCGCGCCTGCGCTCGCTTCTCAGCGAACCCGGGCTGGTGTTTCAGCAGGTCGCGCTCGGCAAGCTGACCGCCGCCGCCGCAAAGTCGCGGATCGGTGCGATCGCGGCGGAGCGCAGAAATCTGCTGATCTCGTTGGGCTACGCCGGGAACTATCTCGACCCCATCTATACCTGTCCGATCTGCAAGGATACCGGCGAGGTCGGCGAACCGAGCAGGCTCTGCACCTGCGCGCTCAAGAAGCAGCAGGAGCAGCTTCTGGCGGGCTCCCGCATCAACGATCGCGAGACCTTTGCGAATTTCAGCGACGCGATCTATCCGGACGACGATCAGAAAAAGCAGGGGCTCGGCATGAAACGGTTCTGCGAACGCTATGTCGCCGCACTGCCCAAGCCCGAAAAGCCGAATCTGCTGATCGTGGGACAGAGCGGGCTCGGCAAGAGCTTTTTCAGCAACGCGATCGGCTACGCCGCGATTGAAAAAGGCATCCGCACCGTCAAGACGACCGCGTATCAGTGCATTCAGGACATCCTTTCCGGCATCGACGCACGCGAGGACGCGATCGCGCCGTTCCTGTCCGCAGGGCTTTTGGTGCTCGACGATCTCGGCACCGAAGCCATGGTGCCCAACGTTACGGTCGAAACGTTCTTCCGTATTCTGAACGAGCGCGCAGCCGCGCAGCTGCCGACCGTGCTCGTTTCAAACCTTGACCGCGACGGGCTTTTCGAGCGCTACGGCGAACGCGTCGCCAGCCGCATGATCGACGGCGCGCTGACCTCGATCGTGCTGCTGCGCGGCAGCAATCTCCGTACGAGGATGCGCTGATGCTGTACCTTGTCGCAACGCCCATCGGAAACCTCGGCGATCTCTCTCCGCGCGCGGTCGAGGTCCTGTCCGCGGTCGACGTGATCTACTGCGAGGACACGCGCCATACCGGGCTTTTGCTCAATCACTTCGGCATAAAAAAACCGACCAGGTCGCTGCATACGCACAATGAGCGCGAACGCACCGAGGAAGTGATCGGCGCGCTCAAGGACGGGCGCGATATCGCGTACGTTTCCGACGCCGGCATGCCGGGCATCTCCGATCCCGGCGCCATGCTCGTGGAAGCCTGTCAGAGAGAAGGTCTCCCCCACACCGTGATCCCCGGTCCGAGCGCCGCGGTCATCGCCGCCGTGCTTTCAGGACTGTCCGCACAGCCGTTCAGCTTTTTCGGCTTTCTTCCGCGCGAATCGAAGCCGCGCCGTGAAACGCTCGACGCGATCGCAAAGATCGACCATCAGGTCATCCTCTATGAAAGCCCGCATCGCGTGCAGGCAACGCTCAAAGACCTCTTCGACCGCTTCGGCGACGGTCCTGCCGCCGTGCTCCGCGAGCTCACCAAGAAGTTTGAGACCGTGGTGACTGGCTCGCTGTCCGAACTGATCGAACGCTTTTCCGAGGAGCCCAAGGGCGAGTGCGTGATCGCGTTCGTTCCCGGACGTCCGTCCGACGATCCCGCGCCGGATCTCGACAGTCTTCTGACGACGCTTCTCGAAACGGAATCCGTCAAGGATGCCGCAGCGATCGCCGCCGAGCGCCTCAGCCTTCCGAAAAAGCAGGTCTACAAGCGCGCGCTGGAATTGAAAAAATAATTCATACAAAAAATGAGAGGATCGGATCCTCTCATTTTTCGTTTTGCTTTTTATTCTCCCGGCCGGATCTTTTCGATCATTTTCTCGTTGCGGACGGCGTAGGTGGGATCGGCAATCTTTTCGCGCAGCGTGTCCATGCACTGCGCGCCGAGCAGCTGATTCACGATGCGCTCGCGCACGCCGGGATAGCGGTCGATCGGCACGACGCCGGTCTCGCCCTCCACGCGCAGAAACAGATAGAACGCAAGCTTACCGCCCTTTTCGATCGTCAGCGTACCGACGCCGCCCAGGGGCACGTCTTTTGCGGCGTTGTACAAGCCCTCGAACAGCTCGTCGTTTTCCGCAACGGCAAGGTCCGTCGCAATGCCCTGCGACGCAAATTCGTTGTCGCTGCTTGCATACAGCTTCCCGAAATCCGTTTCCGCCTGCTGCTTGTACGCTTCGATCTGCTCGTCGGTCGGATCGGTCTTGGCAAACAGCCGCACGAAGATCGCGTTCTCCGGGATGTACAGAGACGGGAACGTGCGCTGTCCCATCAGATAATAATAGAGGTACTGCGAGTACATGCCGGGTGTATAGCGGTCGGTGAACGTCTCCTTCACGACCCGCGCATAGCCGGTTTCCAGTTCCTCGTCCGTCAGCGTGTGCGCCGCCTTGTAATCCGTCAGGATATGGTTATAGAGCATGCCCGCCTTCATGCTGCGGACGAACATCTCCGCATACCGTTCCTCGGTGAAGCCGTTCGCCTTCAGGAACGCTTCGCGCGATTCGTAGGTCCCGCCGCCCGACTCGAGCTGATCGGAAAGCTTTTCCTCCGCGTCGTCCTCCGCCTGTTTGAGATAGCTCTGCTCCGCGATATCCAGCTGATACCCCGCCTTTGTGCCCGCGTCGATCGCCGCCGCTTCCAGCGCGAGCTCGCGAAGAACGTCCTCGCAAAGCGCGTTCATGCCCTCCTCCGTGCGCGTATCGTAATACGCGTACAGATAGTTGATGTTCGGATTCGACACGTATGAGAGGTACTTTTCGCGGTCATAGAGCTCATGCTCCCGAATGATGCCGTATCGATCGTTGAGATGATAGCGGTATACGGAGGCATAGACCGGCTCGTCGCCGACCGTCAACACGACGTCGTCCGCGCCGGGTACATATGCTTCTTCCGGCGCTTCGGGCTGCACCGGCTGCTCCGTTTTGCCGCAGGCAAACAGCAGCAGCGCCGCAAGCAGCAGCGGAATCAGACGGATCTTGCGCATAGACTTACTTCCAGAGCTCATCGGGATACTGTCCCTCGTCCTTCATCTTCTGAATCGCCGCCTTGAGGATCGGCAGGTCCGGGCGGTTGGTGATGCCGTGCCAGCGTGCGGAGGTCTCGAGCACTTCGATGCTGATCTTGCCCTCCTGCATCAGCGTGTCGAGCACGCGCGGGAGCAGATATTCGCACTTCAGCGGGTTCTTCGGCAGGTTCTCGTCGAGGAACGCCGGGAAGCGGTTTTCGAACTCGTCGAGCACGTTCCGCTGCAGACCGAACAGGTTCATGGAAACGAGCGTGTCCAGAGCAAGCGGGGTGTACGTTGCGCCGTCGTCCTCGGTGAACGCCGCCGCGCCGTCGCGCTTTTCGATCTTCAGCCGCTCGGTGAGCGTGACAAGCTTGCCGTCCGGTCCGATCTCGCAGACGCCGCGCGCCACGGAACCGAAATCGCTGAGCGTGTTGCCGAGCTGATAGCCGACCATGGCGTACTCGCTTTCGGTGTGCTCCGCGCTCAGGAACGCATAGATCTTCTTGTATGCGTCCGCGCCGTAAAAGTCGTCGGCGTTCAGCACGGCAAAAGGCGCGTCGAGCTTGTCCTTTGCGCAAAGGATCGCATGCGCGGTGCCCCACGGCTTCACACGACCTTCGGGAATCTCGTAACCCTCCGGCAGCTTGTCGAGCGACTGGAACGCATACTCAAGCTGTACATGCGGACGGATGCGCCTGCCCACGCGCTCCTCGAAGTCCTGCTCCATCTCCTTCTTGATGATCAGCACGACCTTTTCAAAGCCCGCGCGGACCGCGTCAAATACGGAGAAATCGAGAATGACATGATCGTGATCGTCGATCGGCTCGATCTGTTTCGGACCGCCGAAGCGGCTTCCCATGCCCGCTGCCATGATCAAAAGAATCGGTTTTTTCATTGAAATGCTCCCTTCATTCTGTTTTGATAGCTGATTCGTCACGCACCGTGACGAGAAACTTTTCTCTGAGCTCCAGAGGCTTATAGTTCAGTTTGGAATACCGAAGCCCCTCGTCGCCGCCGTCGTCCTCGCGGTTCAGGTGCTTCGCGTCCGGAAAGCTTTTTACGAACGCCTGCGCCATTGCGGGATACGCGCCGGGCACGTCCGGCATCGCCTTTTCCACGTGTTCGAAGAGCATATCGCGCTTCATCTCGCCGATCGCCATTGCAACGACCTCGCCGTCCGCCCGGAGCGCGATCGCCGTCTGCCCGAGCGCGTCGCGGTGCACCAGAAGGTCCTTCGCGCCGTTCCACTCGTTTTCCTCGAGCGGGGAGAACTCCGGATGCTTTTCGCGGAAGCGATCCAGAAAAGCAAGGCATTCCCGTTCGGTTTCCGCGTCCGAAACCACGACGGTCTCCGCGTCCGGATGTTCGCGGTAAAAGCGGTTCACATGGTTCTTCTGCCCGTGATACGCCTTGCCGGAAAAGGTGCGGAAGCTTTCGGCGTCGTAGATATAATCCGCCCAGTCGCGGATGCTCTCCGTCGTCATCCTCGCGCCGTAATGCGATCTTAACAGCGGTATCTGGCAGTCCGGCACGACGCAATAGCGCAGCGGGATTCCCCGTTCCTTCGCGTCCGCTTCATTCGCCTTGCACGCCGCTTCAAAATCCCCCGCGCCCAAAGGCACGGTATAGCACTCGCCGTATGCACCGTAGTTTGCGCGAATGCACAGCATGCCTTCGACGATCGCGTAATACGACACGTAGATATCGCGCCACTGATACACGGCGCCAATCGTATTGTCGCAGATGCCGCAGGCAAATATTTCAAAATACGGCGTCAGCGCCGAAATGTTTTCACCGGTAATGCGTTCGTATTCGATCATAAAAACTCCTGTTTTTTCAGTATATCATATTTTTTAGATTTGTGAAGCCCGAAAAAAAGATCGGCATTGACGAACGCGCAAAAAACGTGTAGAATGTGCGGGTATGGAACAAACGAAGCAAAACAACAATCGATTCAAGTTGGTCGCGTTCGATCTGGACGGTACGATCTGCAATACGCTTTCGGACATTGCGTCCTCGCTGAACCGTGCGCTCGCCGCGCTCGGATTTCCCACTTATTCGGATGAAGGCGTTTCCGGGCTCATCGGCAAGAGCATCGTCTATATGTGCAAGCATGCCGTCCCCGCAGACAATCCCGACGCATGGGTCGACGTGCGCGACGGCTTTCTCGCCGACTACGCCGAGCATCTGTGCGACACGACCGTGCCGTACCCGGAGATGCCCGAAATGCTGCATGCGCTGAAGGCGCGCGGCATCACGCTCGCGGTCGTCACGAACAAGCCCGACCCGCACGCAAAGAAGATGATCCGCACGCTTTTCCCCGAAGAAGGGCTCTTTGCCGTCGTGCAGGGACAGTGCGCGGACTACCCCGTGAAGCCCGATCCGACAATGCTCGACGTCGTGCGTGAATCGCTCGGATTTACCCGCGAAGAAACGCTGTATCTCGGCGATATGGACGTCGACCTGCAGTTTGCGAAAAACGCAGGGCTCACCTGCGTCGGCTGCGGCTGGGGCTATCGCGGCGAAGCGTTCCTCAAGGAAGCGGGCGCGGCGCACGTGATCTCGCATCCTTCAGAACTTTTGGAGATCATCGACTCGCTTTGATCGGGAAGCGGCGGATCCGATTTATCACATCTATACAAAGAACGACCGGAGAAGGCGATATCCCTCTCCGGTTTTTGCTTCCTGTGAAAATGTCCGTCAACGAAAAACCCGTGCTCCGAAGGCGTTTTCGTCAGCCGATATTCCGGATGATGCCGGAAAAGAGGACGGAGCCGTCTCTGCCGGTGATAAGGAACAGGAATGGGCGGTCCAGAACAAAGTCGATCTCCTCGTCCGGCTCCGGCGCGCCTTTCTCCATATCGAGCGCCGTATATGCGGCGCCGGTCACGCCCTGCTCGTCGATCTCCACCTTCGCGGCATGTTCCGCCGCGCTCAGGTAAAGGTCGTCCCGGTCCGTCGTCAGCGGCGTAAAGTCCGCAAGGGCGGGATCCAAAGCGTCCGTCAGTCCGAGCGACCGGATGATCTCCAGAAGATCCGTCCGGCTTGACGCCTTGAATTTCGGAACGGAAAGACGGACCAAAGGCGAAGACCATTTTTCGTTGTCCACGGAGTATCTCGTGGCGGCAAGCAGCTCGGGATCGGCGGCAAGCGCGTTGACGTCGACGCCTTCCTTCGGCAGGAAGAAATACATCGAGCCGCTGTCAAAAAGATTCAGGCCGACCGAGGTAAACGTATCCGTCCGGTATACGCCGAGCATGTCGGTCCTGTGCATCATGTCCACGGTCGTGTCGCCGGTCGTGCCGTGGAAGACCTCCTGCGTTGTGTTGCCGGGCAGAAACAGTTCGGTCCACTGCGCCTTATAATAGATCGTCGATACGATCTCCAGAACGGTCGCCGGATCGAGCTTCATCTCCTTGACATACTCGTGCAGAAGCCCGTCGGTATGTTTGTCCGTCCATTCCTGCAGCGCCTCGTCCATTTCCGGCGATCCCGGCGTTCCCAGGAAGGAGGACGCATAATACTGCTCGGAAAGACGCGACAGCGTCTCGTCGTTATATTGATACTTTGCGTTCAGCCAGAGCGAATTTGCAAGCAGGCTTTTGAAAACGGGCGTGTCCGCATAATTGCCTTCCCACAGCGCGGAAACGTTGGATCGCAGGGTATCGATGTCGGGCGCGCCGAGCATGTCCAGGACCTGCTGCCGTGTATTCCCGTCCGAAACCTCCGCGAGCATCGCAAACGCGATATAGATGTTGATCGGCGAACAGACCGTGTTTTCCTCTTCGGCGGGAAGGACTTCCCGCATGATCGCCGCATAATAGCCGTCGATCCCGTTTTGAAGATCTTCGGATGCTTTCACCTTCGTCCGGTACGCATTCCACCAGTTCCAATGCTCGTCGCCGTGCAGGAAGGCTTGCGCGTCGAGATTCGCCGCGACCGGCGCGGGATATGCCGCCGATACGGTTTTCACGCTGCCTTCCGCCTGTTTCCGATTCCTCTTTCCGAGCGCGGGGATCCCCACGATCGCGCCGACCAGGAGCGCGGCGCATGCGGCGATCGCCGTCCATTTTACCCAGCCCGGCGTTTTATGCCGCTTGTATTCCTTTGCTTTTCTGACGTCGTTTGCGTTGACGTCTCCCAACGCTTCAAACAGTTCTTCCTTCTTCATACGTCAAATCCCCTTTCGATCAGATCCCGTTTCAGCTTTTGCCGGATGCGGCTCAGCGTTACGGATACATTGTTTGCGCTCGTCCGAAAGCGTTCTGCGATGTCCGAAACGCTGTCCGCGTACCAGTATCGCAAAATAAACATGTATCGCTGTTCCTTCGGCAGGCGGGAAAGAAACCGGTCGATCTCCTCTTTCAGTTCTTTTTCCTCCCACCGGCGTTCCGTATCGTCGCTGCCGGATACGCATTCCGCGAGCTCATCCAATACGACGTCGAAACTCCCGCCGCCGCGCTTTTCCCGGTGAATCCTTCTGAATCGGTCAAATGAGAGGTTCCTTGTGATCTTTCCGAGAAAGACGGACAGCACGGACGGCATGTGCGGCGGCATTGCGTTCCACGCGCGGAGCCATGTATCGTTGACGCACTCCTCCGCATCGGACCTGTTCTGCAGGATGTTTTGGGCAATCGCAGTGCAGTATGCGCCGTACTTCCTTGATGATTCCGAGATTGCATTTTCGTTCCGGTTCCAGTAGAGCCGAACGATCATTTCATCATCCAAAGGGACTCGCCTCCTTTCACCCATATACACGACAAATCCGATCCGATCTTACCGCTCCGCTTAAAAAAAGCGGAACGAAGCGCAATTCGCCCGTCGTACAAAGAAAGGGGCTGCTCTGAATCCAGAATAGCCCCTGCCTTCCCGCAAAGCCCTGCGGGTCGTTCAAAACCGATGGATGCCGATCGCCGTCATTCCTCGACCTTTTCAAACATGTCCTTGCCTACGCCGCAGATCGGGCAGCACCAATCCTCGGGCAGATCTTCAAACGGGGTGCCGGGCGCGATGCCGCCGTCCGGATCGCCCTCCGCCGGATCATAGATATAGCCGCAGGGGCCGCACTGATACTTCGCCATTTTGTTTCCTCCTTGCAATGGATTTATCTGATTCCCGATCGGGTATCATTCGATCTCCCAGATCACCGCAACGGTGTCCTCCGCCTCGATGTCCTCCGGCACGATCCCGGGATTGAAGCTGTCCGCGCACATCTTCCGCGCCTTTCCGGCGTACAGAACCGGCTGCACGGCGAAGGCGTTCTCGCAGATCGAATAGTCGATGTGCCGGATGCGTCCGAGCTTCACGTTTGCGGCTTCCGTGAGCGCCGAAGCCTTTTGCTTTGCATCGGCAACCGCAAGGCCCAAAAGCGCGTTCTTTGCCGCTTCGCGGTCCTTCACGGTATAGGCGATGCCGATCTCCGGCGTCAGCGCGGCGTTTGCAAGCGCCGCAAGCACCTGTCCGAGCCGTTCGTCGTCAAGCGGGAATTCCAGCTTCAGTTCATGGCGGAAGCGATAGCCTGTAAGCCGCTGCCGATAAACGCCTTCCTCCTGATAGCCTTCGTACTCCGCCTCCACATGAAAGTTCAGCGTCCTGAGATCCTCCCGCAGAAAGCCGAGCGGCGCGATCGCCTCCCGCACCTTGCCCGTATCGGCGGCGGAGCGTTTCAGCGTTTCCGCATAGTCGGGATCCATTCCCTCAAGCGTCATCGTAACGCGCACCGTATCGGGCTTCAGGCGGATCAGTCCCTTGCCCGTCACGCGGATCGTTCCCGGTTCGTTCACGGCGGTCTCCTTTCCGGATTCTTGATAGTTCATTATACTTCATCCTTTCCTTTGCGTCAATCGTGCAAAAGCGGCGGATCGCCCGCCGCCTTTGATTCTTCTGTCAGTGTTTGCCGCGCTTTTCGTAGTCCTTTTCGATCTCCGCCTTCCAGTCTGCCGCAAGCGGTCTGCCCGCGCGGACGTGCCCGATCGTTTCGCTGACCACCTTGTAATTCAGCGCCGTGCCCTTGGCGTCGCATTCATAGCGCACCGCGCGATCCTCGCGGATCCCGAACCGCCGCGCGGCGGAGACGGCGTCCATGTTCGCGCCGAGGAACAGGAATTCCCAGCCGAACCGCTCGCGCTGCCGTTCGATCAGGCTGCGCACCTCGTCATAGGTATGGCGGCGGCTTGCGTTCTCCATGCCGTCGGTGGTGATCACGAAGATCGTCTTTGCGGGACGATCCTCCTCGCGGGCGTACTTGTGCACGTTGGCGATGTGATGCACCGCGTCTCCGATCGCATCCAGAAGCGCCGTGCAGCCGCCGACATAGTACTGCCGTTCCGTCATCGGCTCGACCTTTTTGAGATCGACCCGGTCATAGAGGACGCTGCTCCTGTCACTGAACAGGACCGTCGAAAGATACGCCTCGCCCTCCTCGCGCTTTTGCTTTTCGACCATGGCGTTGAAACCGCCGATCGTGTCCGTCTCGAGCCCCGCCATGGAGCCGCTGCGATCCAGAATAAATACGAGTTCGGTCAGATTGTTGTTCATAAGAAGAACCTCCTTTGTTTTTGTTGACTGCATCATACCAAATCCAAAGGAGGTTTTTGTCAATTCCCGGTTGACATTTTTAAGAAGCGCCGCCGGTTTTCAGAAGCGGCAGTCCGCAGTCGTACAGCGCCGTGTTCACCGTGACGATGCTGTATTCGCCGCGCTCAATGAAATACTGTACGACCAGGTCCGTTTTGCTGCTGCGCGTCAGCGAATACCCTGCCTTTTCGAGCAGCTTCTGCGTTTGCGCAAGATTGAGGCGCAGCCCCAGCGCAAGCTGGATCGCCGTGCTTTTGGTCGGCTGATAATCCTTTTTGTTGATGATCTTGTGGAACAGCTGACGGCTGATCTCCGCGCGGCGATAGACGTCTGAATCCTTTTCCCCGCGCTCCTTCAGAAGATCCAGAAGATGCTCGGAAAACGTGCTTTCGACCCTGCCGAGGATCGCGTCAAGGCTTTGCGGCGCAGGCGCTTTCGGCGCCGCCTGCGGAACTGCCGCAGCTTTTGCATGCGAAGCGGGGCGATGCATCAGCGGCTTTGCGGCGTCAAACGACGCTTCGCACGCCGCCTCGTCCGCCTCGGGTGGGATCAGATCGTCCTCGCGCATCGCCTGCAGCATTGCGCGTCTTCTGCCGTTCAACACATAGCGGTCCGCGCCGTACTCGGCTTTTTCCGCATCGCCGACATAACGGTCATCGATGTATGCCTTGAGGTCGCCGAACAACCCGCGGGCAAGTGAATACGGCTCCTGTCCGAACACGACCAGAAGAATCTGCATGTCGTGCGTCAGCAGAAAATCGGTGAACGCGGAGATTGCGGTGCGAAGCGCGCGCTCGCGCGGGAAGCCGTACGTCCCGGCAGACAGCAGCGGAAACGCGATCGAGCGGCAGCGCAGCCGGTCCGCCAGCGAAAGCGCGGCGTCGTACGATCGCCGCAGAAGCGCTTCCTCGCCGTGCGCGCCGTCGATCCAGACCGGCGAAACGGTGTGCAGCACGTACTTTGCCGGAAGATCGTACGCCTTTGTTTCCGCCGAAGTGCCGACGGCAATCTCTCCGATCTTTTTCCGCGCCGCAAGCAGGAGCGGACCGGCGGCAAGATGGATCGCGCTGTCCGTTCCCCCGCCGACGACCGGTTCCGGATTCGCGGGATTGACGATCGCGTCCGCGTGTACGCGCGTGATGTCGTTTCGGATGATCTCAAACGGCATAAAAAAGCCCTCCTCCCGTCTTGGTTTCGCTCATTTGCGGGCATAAAAAAAGATGCCGAATCAAGGCATCTTTTCGTCCGGAATCAATAGCGCAATTCGGAGATCAGATCTTCAAACGGAACTTCCTTGTCCTCAATCACGGTGTCGTCCGTGAGAATCGGCCGCGTCGTTTTTTCTTCCATGGTATCGTCCCTCCGCTCTTGTTTTCATCTGTATTTTACTCCGAAACGGGACGCCGGTCAACGGGTTCGGGGCTCTGTTAACGGAAAGTTAAAACCCTCTTCACACATGCGCACAAGCCTCCGTTTTCAGATCTGCACACGCGTAAAAAGGTCGCTTTCGATCTCGATCACGTCCCCGATATCCAGTACGCGGCCGGAGTCGAGCGTGAGATATCCGTACAGAAAATCGGCGTTTTCGATTCTTCCCGCCACGTCCTCGTAGGTGCCGCCGCTCTTCTGCGCATCGGGTACGAAGCAGGTGAAAACCGCCTCGCGCGGCTCGTTCAGAAGCGCGTGCAGCTTTCGGTTCAGCTCCTCCTTCTTGTTCTCGTCGAGCACAATCCGCCGCTCCGTATACCGCGCCGCTTCGTTAATGAGATCGTCGTAGCCGGTCAGCGCGGCAAACGGCGCAAACTGGGCGGCGCGATTCTTCCGGGGCATCCTCGGATGCTTCGGTGAATCGGGATGCTCCCGGTCGATGATATCGCCGTACTGCGCTCTTGCGTCGTTCATGCCGCGTTTCCTTTCTTTACTCTGCGATCTCGGCGATCGCTTCGATCTCGACGAGCACGTTCTTCGGCAGGGTCTTCACCGCCACGCAGGAACGCGCCGGCGCGCCCTTGATGTACTGCGCATAGACCGCGTTGAACGCGGCAAAGTCCGCCATGTCCGCAATGAAGCAGGTCGTCTTCACGATGCTGTCCATCGTTGCGCCGCCAGCCTCCAGAACCGCCTTGACATTTTTCAAAGACTGCTCCGCCTGCGTTTCGATCGTGTCTCCCGCGATCGAGCCGGTCTTCGGGTCCACCGGGATCTGTCCCGAGGTGTACACAAGATTTCCGACGATCATGCCCTGCGAGTACGGTCCGATCGCCGCGGGCGCTTCGTTCGTTGCAATGATTTTCATGACAATTCTCCTTTGATTTGATTATTTTCCCGATTCGATTTTTGCAATCGTATCGTTGTAGATCTCCTTGCGCAAAGCCGTCAGCCAGTCCGAGAACGCAACGACGTCGAACGCGTAGGTCTTGTTCAGCTCGTACTCATTCGGCTCCCACGTTTCGATCGGCGATTCGTTGTGCTGGATCACCGCTTCGAGCTTGTCGAGCGCTTTCCAGAGCTTCGCCTCCGGCGTTTGTTGCGCGTTCATCTCGGCGTACAGCGTCGAAAGCTCTTGCGAAACCGGCGCGGGCAGCGACCGTACCCACCGGTCCAGAAGCAGCTCCTCGGTCTCCTCATCCGCGCTCGTTTTGAGAAACGTCGGGATGTCGCCGGTGAAGCACTCGCCGAGGTCGTGGATGAGGCACATCCGCGTGACCTTATCGATATCGAGGTCCGGAAACTCGCTCCGCAGAAGCATCGCCATCAGCGCGATCCGGAAGCTGTGCTCGGCGACGCTCTCGCGCCGTCCTTTCGAGGTCGTGCAGTGCCGCGGCGTGTCCTTCAGCCGTTCCGCAACATGCAGGATATCCAGAAATTCTCTCGGTTCCATATGCGTATTTCCTTTCCGAAAATCGTTTTCCGTAAGTTCCAGCATGATCGCGCCGTTTTCGCGTCCGGTCTCCCGGAACCCGACCGCGCGATGCATCCGATACGCGGCGTCCCGCGTCGTTTCAAACTCGTTGTGCAGGCGCGTCACCCCATGCGAAAACGCATGCTCCGCCAAAAGCCGAAGTCCCTGCCTGCCGTATCCCTTGCCGCGTTCCGGAGCATAGATCACAACGCCCATGTCCCACCGGCCGCGTTCCGGCGTATGGTGGAAATTCACGTCTCCGACGAACGCGCCGTCCGACGTTCGTCTGAGATAGGCATAGAACCGTTCCGGTTCCGCGCCGATCCAGTCCGCACAGAGCCGTTTCCATTCCGCCTCCGGGTTCGGGATGCACCCATCCGGCGGGAACCACGGCGCGTTGTACGCCATCGTCTCCGGATCGGACATCATCTTCGTGTAAAACCAGCCGTCCTCCGGCTTCGGGATGTACAGGGTAAGCGTCTCCGTCATGCGATCCTCCTATGCCTTGTGCCCGCCGATCTGCGCGTTGCGCTCGATCGCCGTCGCGCCGTCCTGCAGGTTCAATCCGCGCACCACAGCGTTCTTGCCGTACTTGTCGCGGATGTTCAAAAGCGCCTTCTGCCGCCGGGTCTCCTTTTCGAGCGCGGCGTCCTCGGCCTGTTTTGCCTTCTCCTGCGCTTCGTAATCCGTGAACAGGTCGAGCTGTTCCGGCGCGGCTTCCGCCTCTCTGCGCTCGTCCGCGGTCAGAAGATTGCACATCACGACGTTGAACCGGCGCATGAGCAGCGTTTCGTCCGCAATGCGGTCGAAGATCGTGCGCACCGCCTCCACGATCCGCTCGGTCGAGGCGACATGCCGTCCGAGGTTCACGGAGCCGTGCACGGGCTTCGGTGCGCGCCTGCCGTACCAATCCGTGATGATCTCGCCCTTGTACGCGTCCGCGCGCTTCGGATCGGTCAGGTTTTCGACGTCATAAACGATATCCAGCACGACCTGATCGGTGTACAGCCCCTTCCGCACCAAATCCATCGACAGCTGATCCGCCATCTCCTGCACCACGACGCGTCCCTCCGCCGCCGTGTACGGACGGGACAGCACCTGTCCCTGGCTGAGGCTCTTTGTTTCGGGCGTATAGTCCTTGCAATCCGCGATCTCGGTCGGCTCCCAGCCCCACGCGTGGTCGATGATGAGCTCCGCGTTGACGCCGAACAGGCGATACAGAAGATCTTCGTTTTTATAGTCGGTCGGTTTGCCGATCGAACAGCGCGCAACGTCGCCCATCGTGTGCATGCCGTACGTTTCGAGCTTCCGCGCAATACCCTTGCCGATCCGCCAGAAATCGGTGAGCGGCCGATGGCACCACAGCGCTTCGCGATAGCTTTGTTCGTTGAGCTCGGCGATGCGCACGCCGTCCTTGTCCGCGGGCATGCGCTTTGCCACGATGTCCATGGCGATCTTCGCAAGATACATGTTCGTGCCGATGCCCGCCGTCGCGGTGATGCGCGTCTCCTCAAGGACCTCGCGGATCAGCTTCATCGCAAAATCGTGCGCCGTCGTCCGATAACGCTTCAGGTACGGCGTAACGTCGATAAAGACCTCGTCGATCGAATAGACCAAAAGATCCTCCGGCGAAACGTACCGAAGGTAGATCTCGACGATGCTGCGCGAGTAGTCCATATAGTAATGCATGCGCGGCGTTGCGACGACAAAGTCGAGCTCCAGCGACGGATCTCGCGCAAGCGCGGAGGCATAGACGGATTTTCCGGTGAACCGGTGTCCGGGCGCATGCACAAGCCGCTCGCGGTTGACCTCGTCGACGCGCTGCTTCACCTCAAACAGCCTTGCGCGGCCCGCGATCTTATGTGCCTTCAGCGCAGGCGACACGGCAAGACAGATCGTCTTGTCCGTGCGGCTCTCGTCCGCAACGACAAGGTTTGCGTCGAGTGGGTCGAGCCCGCGCTCCGTACATTCGACGGAGGCATAGAATGATTTCAGATCGATCGCAACGTACTGCTTCTGCATCGGGTCCTCCGTCCTTTCTCTTTCCGCTGTCATTATACCATATCCCGCCGCCGGAATCGAGAGGAATTTTCCGGCTTGTTCCGAAAACAATTGTTTTATGTATATTCTCTGTGCTATAATACCGATATCACACCGAAAGGAGCCGCACCGTGCCGACCTTTACGCCCACCGTCTGGACCTATTTCATCGTCTGCCCGCTCGTGTTTCTGGCGGGCTTTGTGGATTCGGTCGCGGGCGGCGGCGGGGTCATCTCGCTGCCGGCGTATCTCATCGCGGGCATTCCCGTGAAGCTTGCCGCCGGCACGAACAAGCTCGCAAACGGCTGCGGCACGGCAACCTCGGTATTCAAGTATGCCAGAAGCGGCAAGATCCGATGGGACTGCGCGATCCCGGCGGCGATCGGCTGTCTTCTGGGCGCGACCGGCGGCTCGTCGCTTGCCGTCAAGCTGCCCGACAACGTCCTCGAAATCGTCATCCTTGCGGCGCTGCCGCTCGCCGCGCTGATCCTCGTGCTTGCGCGGAACAAGACGGACGAGCGCGAAAAGCAGCTTTCCCGCGGCAAAACGGTCTTCTGGTCCGCTCTCATCGGTCTGGTCCTCGGCGTCTACGACGGACTGATCGGTCCCGGCACCGGCACGTTTCTCACGATCGCGTTTTCGCTCGTGCTCGGCATCGGACTTTTAAACGCCGCGGGCTGCGCGCGCGTTGCCAACCTGTCGTCCAACATCGCCTCGCTCGTCGTCTATCTCATCAACCGCAGCGTACTGTTTTCCGTCGGCGTCCCCGCCATCTGCTGCTCCATGCTCGGCAACTACCTCGGTGCGCGCTACGCGATCAAAGGCGGCAGCAAGAAGATCCGGCTCGTCATGTTCTTCGTGCTCGGTCTGCTTTTTTTGAAAACCATCCTCTCCCTTACCGGCGTGATCGAATTTTAATGCGGCTCCGCCGCAATTCATCCATCCGCGAGCAAGCCGCCCGATGCGTACAAAATGTCATATCTTGGTAAACAAACCGTGCATCCGCTTCCCTTGCCGCAGCGGGTTTGTTATACTGCAGAGGAAAGCGAGGTGTTTCCTTTGCGTCGCAAAAAAGCTTGGGTCATCGTCCTGTGCGCCGTACTCGGCACGCTGCTCCTGATCGGCGGGCTGCTTGCGCTCCTGCGGGCTGCGTTGCCGACGCTCTATTACCGCATCTACCCCTTTGACCGCATCACCGGCACGGTGACCGTCACCGTCGATGGGAAGCCGTACCCGCTGCGCGCCGACGAATTCTCCGAAAACCGGGACGTCTTTCACGGTACGCCGCGTTTTTCGGTTCTCGGCGGAACGGCGCATGTCCGCATTCGCGGCGGCGAAAAGGAGCCGTACGGCTTCATGCTCAAGATCGACGGCGTTGAGCACCCGATGCGCATCGGCACCTTCCACTTCAACTGGTGGGACGTCACGAAATTCGATCTCGACATAGCGATCGATACGACCGCAAAGACCGTCACGATGCAGAGCAGCACGCAGCAGATCGGCAACGACGGTTCCACGCTGCATTCCACGCAGACGGAGACCTTCTCCCTCTCCGATCCGGAGATTTCGTTCGGGTTCGGCGAGGGCTGAATCCCCCGAACCAACTACATCATAGCAAAACAGCGATCCGTTATTTCGGACCGCTGTTGTTATAATGATCGGACGTTATCGTGTTTATCCGAATACCTTCGATGAAAACATCAGAAAAGCACAACCGTATACAAACAGCATAATAACATGTATAACGCCAATGATGATATTCATTTTATAGAAAAAGTGCTTTTTCTTCAGGATCAATCCCAGTGCGATCGATGCAAGGGGAATCGGCAGAAAGAGAAACGTTCTCCACGAATGCCGATACATTTCCGCAGCCGATAATACGGTTTGCGTGCTTGCAGCAATTTGCAGCGAGCTTCCCATTGCAGCCTTTATCGCAAGAGGCATGGTGATAAAAGACAAAACACAAAACAGGATGGACAGGAATCTCCAAATCCCGGTGGCTTTTGTAAACTGCGTACGCAGAACAATCTCATTCTGAAGATGTATGATCGCGGAATTGTTCTTCAATTCGCTTGTTCTGAACAACCAAGCGCCGGTACCGACTTGCACTGCGGTCTGTTCTCCGATGCGTCGAATCTCCCCCACTTCCGAGAACAGAACTTTATCATTCACGACTGTTTCCCCGTTCCTCTCGATCCTCGCAACGAAATAATCGGAAAAAACGTCGTAATAATATGTGTTTGGGATGATCCTTTCGGTTTCACTTTTGCAGGATTTCCATGTGCGTATAAAGAATAAAACCGTATACAGAATCGTACATGCAAAAAAGCCGATCGCGGCATACACAATCGGCTGATCTGTTGCCGTATTGCGAAATCCAATGATCACGGTACATACGATTACGAGCAAAGGAAACAGAACCGGTCTTGCAGCGCGCCACAAAAACGCCTTATGCCTTTTCTTCAGCTCCTCCGCCGAAAAGGTCATACAATAGGATTCCAGCGGTTTTTCCTGTTCTTCCTGTTCCTCTTTCTTCCCTTCAAGAAGCTCGTCCACCGAAATGCCGAACAAATCCTTGAGCCGCAAAAGATTGTCGATCGTCGGCAGCGTCTGATCCGTTTCCCAAAGGCTCACGGTCTGACGGCTTACCATAAGGCGCTGTCCGAGCTCCTCCTGCGATAACCCCAGATCCTTTCTGTGCTTCTGCATCCGTTCTCCGATCGTCATGCTCATCCCTCTCTTTCGCGTTTATGATAGCATGCACGCACGATATGCGCAAGCACCGCTTGCTTGCTTTTGTCAAGAGGTGCTTGACAGGCAAAAACCGACCCGTTTTTCGGGCCGCTGCCAGCATGATTGCAGCGAACGAACCGACGCTTTTCCGCAGGCGCTTTGGGGGATAAAAAGCGCGGAACGAAGGCGTGAAACGAGCGACTTTTCGTTGACAGTGGCAGGCGGATATGATATATTAAACGTGGTGTATTATCGCTGTTTTTTCCGGGATCACCCGGGAAAAACGGTGGTAATGATTTTGTGTATCAACTTATAAGGAGGATCTATGTCAAACGCTTATTTCACCATCAAACGACCGGACAATGATGCGTTCCGCGGCTATCTGCCGGGGTCCAAAGAGCGTGCGGAGCTCAAGGAAGAGCTTGCCCGCCAGTCCGCCGAAGTCGTGAAGATCCCGCTGATCATCGGCGGAAAAGAGATCTTCACGGAGAAGACGTTCAAGGTCACGATGCCGCATGATCACGGTCATGTGATCGCCGAGTGCTCGATCGCCGGCGAAAAGGAACTGACCATGGCGGTCGACGCTGCGCTGGCAGCCAAGAAGGCATGGGAAGAAATGCCGTGGGAACACCGTTCCGCGATCTTCCTGAAAGCAGCCGACATGATTACGGGACCGTACCGCAAGGTGCTGAACGCCTCGACGATGCTCGGTCAGTCCAAGACCGTGTTCCAGGCGGAGATCGACATTGCGGAGCTTGCGGACTTTTTGCGCTTCGGCGTCTGGTCCGCACAGGAGATCTTCAAGGATCAGCCCGCCTCCATCCCCGGCATCTGGGACCGTCAGGACTACCGCGCGCTGGACGGATTCATCTGCGCCATCACGCCGTTTAACTTCACCTCCATCGGCGGGAACCTGCCCACCGCGCCGGCGATCGTCGGCAACGTGGCGGTCTGGAAGCCGTCCCGCACCGCGGTGCTTTCCAACTATTACTACATGAAGCTTCTGATGGACTGCGGACTTCCGGCGGGCGTCATCAATTTCGTGCCGTCGAACGGCAGCGACGTGGCAAAGTACGTCATCTCGCGCAAGGAGCTTGCGGGCTTCCACTTCACCGGTTCCACCGAGGTCTTCCAGAGCGTCTGGAAGCAGATCGGCGAGAACATCGCCTCCTACCGCAACTATCCGCGCATCGTCGGCGAGACCGGCGGCAAGGACTTCATCTTTGCGCATAAGAGCGCAAAGGTCCGCCCGCTTGCGGCGGCGCTGATCCGCGGCTCCTTTGAGTTCCAGGGACAGAAGTGCTCGGCATGCTCCCGCGCGTTCGTTCCCGAAAGCATCTGGCCGGAGGTCCTTTCGACCATGAAAGAGATGATGAAGCAGGCCACGATGGGCGACGTGCAGGACTTCGACACGTTCCTCGCCGCGGTCATCGACAAGGCGTCGTTCGATCGCTGCAAGGGCTATCTGGACCGCGCAAAGCAGAGCCCCGACTGTGAGATCGTCATCGGCGGCAACTGCGACGATTCGAAGGGCTGGTTCGTGGAACCGACCGTCATCGTCTGCAAAAAGCCGGATTATGAATCCATGGTCAACGAGATCTTCGGGCCGATCGTGTCCGTGTACGTCTACCCGGACGACAGGCTGGAAGAGACGCTGAAGATCTGCGACGAGGCTTCCCCGTACGCGCTGACCGGCGCGATCTTCGCGCAGGACCGCGAAGCGATCGTCCTGATGGAGAAGGCGCTGCTCCACTCCGCGGGCAACTTCTACATCAACGACAAGTGCACCGGCGCGGTCGTAGGCCAGCAGCCGTTCGGCGGCGCGCGCGCGTCCGGCACGAACGACAAGGCGGGCACCGCGCTCAACATGATCCGCTGGATGAGCCCGCACTGCGTGAAGGAGACCTTCAATCCCTCCGACGCGATCGCCTATCCCTATATGTCGGAAAAATAAATAGAACAGTTCGGAAGAAAGCCTCGTATCATCCCGGCTTTCTTCCTGCTATCGGAGAATTATTCTTATGAAAGGAACTGCGGAAATGAGGATTACTCAACACCCGATCCTTACCTTTGACCGCGGTAAGGAGATCCATTTCACCTTCAACGGGCAGCCGATGAAGGGATATGAAGGCGAAACGATCGCGGCGGCGCTCCACGCGGCAGGCGTGAAGGAGCTTGCAAAAAGCCCGGAAAAGCACCGCCCGCGCGGATTCTACTGCGCGATCGGCAACTGTGCTTCCTGTCAGATGGTCGTGGACGGAGAGCCGAACGTCCGTACCTGCATCACGCTCCTCAAGGAAGGCATGCAGGTCGAAACGCAGGAAGGAAAGGGGAGGATCAAATGAAAGAAGTTGAACTGCTGGTCATCGGATCCGGACCCGCGGGTCTGTGCGCCGCAATCTCCGCGGCGTCATCCGGCGCAAACGTGCTCATTCTGGAGCGCAGCTTCCGCCCCGGCGGACAGCTCATCAAGCAGACGCATATGTTTTTCGGCTCGGAAAGCCAGTATGCCTCTCACAGAGGCGTTGACATTGCCGGCATCCTTCTCAAGAAGATCGAGGAATACGGCGATCGCATCGAGATCATGCTCAACGCAACCGCCGTCGGCTTCTACGAGGACAACGTCGTCACCGTGCTGAAGGATGAAACGAAATACTTCAAGGTCAAAGCCCGCTCCGTCATCTGCGCCACCGGCGCATATGAAAAGTTCCTCGCCTTCCCGAACAACGACCTGCCGGGTATCTACGGCGCAGGCGCCGTGCAGACGCTGATGAACGTATACGGCGTCCGTCCCGGCGACCGGGTATTGATGGTCGGCGCAGGCAATATCGGCGTGATCGTGAGCTATCAGCTCATGCAGGCGGGCATCGAAGTCGTTGCGGTCCTCGACGCCGCGCCGCGCATCGGCGCGTATCTGGTCCACGCTTCCAAGCTTGCCAGAATGGGCGTGCCGATCCTCACCTCCCACACGGTCAAGGAAGCCATCGGCACCGACTGTCTCGAAGCTGCGATCGTGTGCGAAGTGGACGACAGGTTCCGTCCCATCCCCGGCACCGAAAAGCGGTACGACGTGGACGTGATGTGCATCTCCGTCGGGCTGAGCCCGCTGAACGAGCTCCTTGCCATGCGCGGCGTTGCGATGAAATACGTCCCGCAGCTAAGTGGAACCGTTCCCATGCGGACCGAGTCCTGCGAGACCAACATCCCCGGCATCTTCGTTGCAGGCGACGCCTCCGGCATCGAGGAAGCAAGCTCCGCCATGGCGGAGGGATACCTTGCGGGGCTTTGCGCCGCGGCGAAGCTCGGTTACGAACCGGCGGACTTTGCGCAGCGCAGGCAGGAATATCTCGATCAGCTTGCAAACCTGAGATCCGGTCCCGTCGGCGATCGCATCCGCGCCGGAATGAAAATCAGCCAACTGTAAGGAGGGATAAAGAAATGTTTGAGAAAACAGGAATAGCCTCCAGAGAAATGGTCATGGAGAAGTTCCCTCCCGTCGAGCGGATCAACAAAGGTCCCGTCGCGGTCGTGGAGTGTTATCAGAAGATCCCCTGCAACCCGTGCCAGACCGCCTGCCCCGTCGGCGCGATCAAAATCGGTGAGGACATCAACAACATTCCCGTGCGGGATGAGAATCTCTGCGGCGGCTGCGGCGTGTGCGTTGCAAGGTGTCCCGGACTGGCGATCATGATCGTCGACGGCTCCAAGTCCGCCGAGACCGTGGAATTCCGCATTCCCTATGAATTCCTTCCGCTGCCTGAAGCAGGCGAGACGGTCATCGGTCTCGACCGCGCGGGACAGCCGATCTGCAAAGCTCTGGTCAGGAGAGTGATGAATCCCCCGTCCTTCGACCGCACGCCGGTCGTTACGCTGGAGGTGGACCGCAAGTATCTCTATGACTTCAGAAACTTCAGAAGGGAGGCGTGACCGTATGGATGAAAACACCATCATCTGCCGTTGCTCCGACGTCACATTGAAAGAGATCCGGGATCTGATCGCCCAGGGATACGTGACTTACGACGAGATCAAGCGCATCACGCGCATCGGCATGGGACCGTGCCAGGGCAAGACCTGCGGACAGTTGGTGCTCCGCGAGATCGCCAACGCGACCGGTCAGAACATGGCGGATCTCAGATTCCACACCATTCGTCCCCCGGTGGTGGGCGTCAAGCTGCATCTGATCGCAGAGGAGGCGGAAAGCCATGAAGAATAAAGCGGATATCGTCATCATCGGCGCCGGCATGTCCGGCTGCTCCATCGCCTACAATCTCGCCGTCCGCGGCGCAAAGAACATCGTCGTTCTGGAAAAGGGCTTTATCTGTTCCGGCTCCACCGGCGCGTGCGGCGCAGGCTTCCGAATGCAGTGGGGCACGGAAATGAACTGCCGCATGTCCAAGTTCTCCACGGAGTTCTATGAGCACGCAAACGAGATCCTCGAATACGACGGCGATATCGAGCTGCGTCAGAGCGGCTATCTGATGATCGCCGACACCGAAAAGGAGCTCACGCAGTTCAAAAAGAACATCGAAGTCCAGCACGCCTGCGGTATTCCTTCGCGCATGATGAGCCTTGAGGAAGCAAAGGAGCTCGTCCCCCATCTCAACACCGACGTTCTTTCGGGCGCCGCTTACTGCCCGAAGGACGGTTTTCTGAACCCGCACAAGACCACCGACGCGTTCTACAAAGCCGCAAAGCGGCTGGGCGTTGAGTTCAACACCTACACGGAAGTGACCGGCATCAAGGTCGAAAACGGCAGGATCGTCGGGGTTGAGACCAACAAGGGCTATATCGAGACCCGCATCGTGGTCAACGCCGCGAACGCATGGTCGCAGGGCATCGCAAAGATGGTCGGCGTCGATCTGCCGCTCTACTCCGAGCGTCATCAGATCCTCGTCACCGAGCCCGTCGAGCCCATGCAGGATCCGATGGTCATGGCGTTCAACCTGAACCTGTACGTCCAGCAGACGCCGCACGGCTCGTTCATCATGGGCCGCAGCGATTCCTCCGAGCCCAGGGATCTTCGAAGGACCTCCTCGTGGCACTTCCTGGAGGAAATGGCGAAGACAATCGACCTGGTGCTGCCGGCGATCGGCAAGCTGCGCGTCATCCGTCAATGGGCGGGACTTTACAACATGTCTCCGGACCGTCAGCCTATCTATGACAAGGTCGAGGGCGTCGAGGGCTTCTACGTCGCCGTCGGCTTCAGCGGTCACGGTTTCATGTTCGGTCCCGTCACCGGCACCGTCATGTCCGAGATGATCCTCGGCATGGAGCCCACCATCGACGCGTCGCGGCTGAAGCTTTCCCGCTTTGCCGAAGGCAATCTGTTTACCGAGCCTTCCGTCGTGTAACACAGCAACACAAAACAGCGGTCCGGAAATCGGACCGCTGTTGTTGTTTTGGGATATTACAGTTTGAAGATCCAGGCGACCAGCGTAAACAGCCAGTGCGCCGCGATGCCGGCGCATAAACCGCCGACCGTGTGGCTCAGGATCGCCTTGCCGGTGAAGCGGTTGCACTTCAGCGCATCCATCATGGAAACGTGTGTGGAGAGATATCCGCTCCAGCACATGCAGATCGCGGTGAACACGGAGATGTCGTTCAGGATCGCTTTCGATGCGACGCCGCTTGCCGCGCCGTCCTTGACGATCGCTTCGATCATGGGGAGCGCCGCGCCCGCGCTGCCGAGCGCCGTGACCGGAACGCCGAGCGCTTCGGTGCTTGCAAAGCCGAACAGGGGCTTTAAGAGGAAATTGATCTTTCCCGCAAGCCACGGGATCGCCCCGATCCCTTCGTACGCGCCGCCGGTATATCCGCCTTCCGGCATGCCCTTGGTGAGCATCATAACGACGGAGCAGATGATCAGCACGCCCGGAATGATCGCAAGACCGAGTTCGACGCCCTTCTTGCCGCCGTCCATCAGCGCGTTCAGCACGTGGAGGAAGCCCTTCGGCGCCTCCGTCAGCCGGTCCTTCTCGATCTCCGGCTCCACGTCCGCAGGACGATCCTTGCCGAAAAACCGCTTCGTAAAGAACAGCATCAGCCGGGTGGAAACGATCGCGCCGACGATCGTGCCGAGATTGCCGCAGAGCGCCGCCCAGATCACGCCGCTGCCGAGCGTTCCGCCGCCCGCCATCTTTGTGTTCGAGAACGCGAGCATGAAGCTCGTCACGATGAGTCCCATGCCGAACGACGTGCCGAGGTTGGTCAGCGCCGGGACCTGATACGCCTTGAAGAAACGGCGGAACTTCGAATCGTTTGCAAGCGTCAGGACCGCGGGGTTATCGCTGAGGTACGTCGTGACAATGCCGAGTGCGGACGCGCCGGGCATGCCGAACAGCGGACGCATCAGCGGCGAAAGCACGCGGTTGATCAGATCGACGACGCCGAATACCGTCATCAGCTCGGACAGCGCGCCGGCGATGACGGCGAGCGCCATGATATAGAACACCGTGTTGATCAGAAGATCGAACGCCGTTTTCATCAGCGTGTTGATCGAATTGCTCAATCCCATCGGGATCGCGAACACCGCAAAGAACGCGATGATCGAAAGCAGGCACACAATCGCGACGGCGGTTTTTCTCCGCCGTGCGCGTGCCGGACCGACCGACCTTCTTTTGCCTTTGATCTGCTTCTCCATGTGCCGGAACTGCCCCGCCGCCCCCTGCGGCATCAATTACATGTTGTAATACTTCTCGAACTCCGCCGGATGCGGGATCTTACTAAGCTCGAGGCACTCATTGCGCTTGCGCTTGATGTAGTTCTTGAGAAGTCCCTCCGGGAACACGCCGCCCGCGGTGAGGTAATCGTGATCGGCTTCGAGCGCATCCAGCGCCTGCTCCAAAGAGGTCGGCAGATGATGCAGCTTCGCCTTCTCCTCCGGCGGCAGCTCGAAGAGGTTCATGTCATAGGGACCCCAGCCGTTTGCGTGCGGATCGATCCGGTTCTTGATGCCGTCCAGACCAGCCATCAGGATCGCCGCGTAGCAGAAGTACGGGTTGCAGGTGCCGTCCGGGTTCCGGAGCTCGAAACGACGGAGCTTCGGCGACTTTGCATACGCCGGGATGCGGATGACCGCGCTGCGGTTACTGGTTGCATAGCCCACGGTGACCGGCGCTTCAAAGCCCGGAACGAGGCGCTTGAAGGAATTCGTCGACGGGTTCGTGATCGCGCAGAGCGATGCGATGTGCTGTAAGAGTCCGCCCATGAACCAGTGCGCTTCCTTCGAAAGGTGCGAATAGCCGTTGTCGTCACTGAAGACCGGTTCGCCGTTCTTATAGAGCACCATATGGACGTGCATGCCGCTGCCGGCTTCGCCGTACACGGGCTTCGGCATCAGCGTTGCACTGAGACCGAACTTCTCCGCGACGTTGCGGATGATGTACTTGATCATCATGCTGCCGTCCGCCATCTTCGTCATTTCACCGAGGAGCGGTTCGATCTCGAACTGACCTGCGCCGCCGACTTCGGGGTGATGATACTTCACGGGGATGCCCGCCTTTTCGATTTCCATGCACATTTCGCTGCGGCACTCATACGTCCGGTCGAGCGGCTTTGCGACATGATAATGCTTCTGGAACGGAACGACGCAGCCGCGGCCTTCGGTCTCGCTGTTCCAGTATGCCTGATCCGCGTCGAGGAACGCCGCGATCGCATTGTGATCGACCTTCCAGCCGACCTGATCGAAGAGGTAGAATTCAAACTCCGGCAGGATCTTCATCTCGTCCGCAATGCCGGTGTCCTTCATGTACTGCACGGCGGCGTTGACGATGTTGCGCGGGTACTGCGCGAGGGGGCGATTCTGCGGATAGTCGATGATCATTGCGTTGCCGATCATGGTAATCGTCTTGACGGTGCAGAAGGGATCGATCATCGCGGTGTCCAGATCGGGGATATAAACCATGTCGCTCTTTTCAACGACGGCATAGCCGTAGTTCGACGCGTCAAAGCCGATGCCGTTTTGTAACGTCTCCTCGGTGAAGTTTGCCGCGGGGATGGTCACGTGGCGGAACTGTCCGTCGATGTCGACGATCTTGAAATCGACCATCTTGATATCCTGTTCCTTGATGAGCGTCATAATTTCCTGTGCGGTCATAAGAATGCAAATCCTCCGTAATTTTCTTTTAGGGGCGATTTCCACCTCTATTCGACCACATTTTAACACACCGATTTGTGTTTGTATACGGTTCCGAACCGTTCCGAAAAAATATAATAAAATCCGGACGATACGGTTTGACGGAAAAGCCCGGGCATGATAGAATACGACCGTATCAAGGATGTGCGACGGAGGGCAGCATGGAACCGAAAACGCTGTTGATCACGGGCTTTGAGCCGTTCGGAACCGAGGACAGGAATCCTTCGTGGGAGGCGGTCAATGCTTTGCCTACCTGCATCGGCGACCGGACGCTCACAAAGCTTCTTTTGCCCGTGGAATTCGGGCATGCCGCCGAACTCGCGCTGCAGGCCGCAGCCGACTGCCGTGCCGACGCGATCCTCTGCGTAGGGCTTGCGGCGGGCAGAACCGCCGTCACACCGGAAGCGGTCGGGCTGAACGTGCGGGATGCTTCCATCCCGGACAACGCGGGATATCAGCCCGCGGGCGAGCCGATTCAAGCGGACGGTCCCGCGGCGATCTTTTCCACGCTGCCGGTGCGCAGCATGGTCGAGGCGATCCGATCCGCCGGGATCCCCGCAAAGCTTTCCTACACCGCCGGAACATACGTCTGCAACGATCTCCTTTACACGCTGCTGCATCGTTTTTCCGGCACGCCGACGCGCGTTGCGTTCGTGCATATCCCGCTTGAAAAGGATCTGCCGCTTACGGACAGCATTGCCGCCCTGACCGCGGCGATCGGATCGATCTGAACGACCGTACGTATGAAACACCTGTTCAATAAAGCTTTCTTCCGTGAAATGCTGCCGCTCGCGATCCCGATCGCGCTGCAGAATCTTTTGATGGCGTCGTTCCGTCTCGTCGACATGCTGATGCTGGGACAGCTCAGCGGCGACGCGCTCGCCGCCGTCGATCTGGCAAGTCAAGTCTCGTTTTTCGTCGACCTGATCTCCTTCGGCGTGTCCAGCGGCTGTGCGGTCTTTCTGGCGCAGTATCACGGTGCAAAAAACACGGACGGCATCCGCCGCGTTATGGGCACGGCGATCGTCTCGCTCGTTCCGGTCGGCATACTGGCGACCCTTGTGTCGATCCTCTTTCCCCGCACGATCATGGAGCTCCTCACCAACGACGAAACGCTCCGCACGATCGGCGTTTCCTATCTCTCCGTCGCGGCGTTTTCCTATATCGCGATCGTTGTGAATTCGATCCTCTCCACCGTTCTTCGCTCGACCGAGCGCGTGCATCTGCCGCTGATCGCAAGCGGGACGGGCGCCGCGCTGAACGCGCTTCTGAACTACGCGCTGATCTTCGGACACTTCGGACTGCCTGCGCTCGGCGCGCGCGGCGCCGGGATCGCGACGGCGATCAGTGCCGCCGTGAGTCCTCTGATCCTTCTTACCGTTTCGATCGTCAGGCGCAACGTGCTGATCGCGCCGCTTCGAAAGGTCTTCGACATCCGGCATTTCTTCCTGCCGTTCTGGAAGCGCTCTCTGCCCGCGTTTCTCAACGAAACGCTGTGGTCACTGTCGATCGTCATCGTCAACATGATCTTCGGACATATGGGCAAGGAAAACTATGCCGGTCTTTCCACCGTCCGCACGATCGAAAACCTGGTTTTCGTGTTCTTCATCGGCATCTGCCATTCCTGCAATATCATCGTCGGGAAGCATATCGGCGCGGGCGACGAGGACGGCGCAAGGCGTATTGCGCGATCGTTCCTCGTGCTGACGCCGCTTGCGGGGCTTGCGCTCGGCATGATCGTGCTGATCCTGCGCGGTCCGGTCGTCGATCTCTTTCAGATCGAGGACTCCTCCAAGGCGGTTGCGCGCGCGCTGCTGCTGATGTACGCGTTTGAGATCGGCTTGCGCAACATCCCGTACATTGAGGTCGTCGGCATCTTCCGTGCCGGCGGCGATACGCGCATCGGCTTCTTCGGCGACCTTGCCGTGCAGTATCTTGTCGTGATCCCGATCGCCGCGCTGCTCGGACTCGTCTTTAAGCTTCCGTTCGTCACGACCTTCGTCATCATGCAGATCTGCGACGATATCGCGAAAAACACGATCTATTTCATCTACTATCGCAAGGGAAACTGGATTAGGCCGGTCAGTCAGATCCGGTTTGAATAAACGGAGGTGCAAAGCCGTGCAGAATCCGGAATGGCTGTTCTTTGATCTCGGCTCCACGCTGATCGACGAGACCGCGGCATATACGTGCCGCATCCGCGAAACCGTCGACGGCTCCCCCGTAACCGTGCCGGCGTTTGAAGCCGCTTTCAAGGACTTTTCCGCACAGGGGCTTGACGGATATGCCGCTGCAATCGCGCTGTTCGGGCTTTCAAAGGCGCCGTGGCGCTCCGAAGAGGAATTCCCCTATGCGGACGCCGAAGCCGTTCTGCGGGCGCTGAGGCGTCGAGGATACCGGCTCGGCGTGATCGCAAACCAGCAGCCCGGCACGGAGCAGCGGCTGCTTGAATGGAACCTCCTGCAGTTCTTTGACGTGATCGCGGCGTCGGCGGAGGTCGGCGCGGCAAAGCCGGATCCCGGGCTCTTCCTTTGGGCGCTGCGGCATGCGGACTGCGCGCCGCAGAACGCCGCCATGATCGGCGACCGCATCGACAACGACATCCTCCCCGCAAAGGCGCTCGGCATGAAAACCGTCCGGATCCTCTCCGGTCCTTCCGCGGCATACCGCCCGGCGGATGATCCTGCCGATCGGACGATTTCTTCCCTTTCGGATCTTCTTCTCCTATTCTGAACAGTTCTTTTGTCACGAAGAAACCGGCGCGGTCCCGTTTGGGACCGCGCCGGAGTCGGTTATATGTTGTTTTGCTTCGGATCAGTGGGTGCTGCCGTTGTCCTTGTTGACGTCCGCCGGATTGCCCTTCACAATGTCAGCAAACTGCGAGTAGCGGTAGATCGCCACAGCTGCTTTCTGCACCATCTCGTTGGTGGAGTATGCATCCAGCAGGATCTTC
>CADAPG010000011.1 GCA_902789675.1 uncultured Eubacteriales bacterium | reverse complement strand
GGGCGGCGATTCCTATAATCACTCGGTCTATCTGACGACCACCAGCGACTTCGTAACCTATACGGAACAGGACGCAGTCGTGCTCGAAGCGTCGCGCAGCGGCGGTCAGGACGGCTGGATCGGCACCGGCTCGGTCGTCAAGGTGAAAGACGTCTACTATTTCTTCTATACCGGTCACGCAGGTTCGGATTCCTACGAGTACAAAGAAAAAATCATGGTCGCGAAAAGCAGCGACCTGACCTCGTTCGAGAAGGTAGAGGGCTGGGAAATCGTTCCGCCGAACGACCTCGGACAGAAAAACGACTTCCGCGATCCGCAGGGCTACTATGACGCGGAGACCGACACGATCACCCTGACTGTGACCGCGTCGCAGAGCAACAAGGCGCGCGTCATCAAGTACACGCTTTCCGGAGATTTAGAGACCGTTACCTATGACGGTATCATTTTCACCGACCCGGAGACGTTCTGGAACCTTGAATGCACCGATACGTTCCAGATCGGAAACACATGATACGCTGTGGTATGCGATGTCCGATACGCCGTACGGTCCGTATTCCGATCCGGTGCGCCTCGACGGCGAACTGTTCTATGCCGCAAAGCATATCGAAGACGGTTCCAACACCTATATGGTTGGTTGGGCGCGCCGCTCCGAATCCGTTTCCTCCACGCAGGAGGTCTCCGGCTGGGCGGGCAACCTTGCCGTGCAGAAGGTCGTACAGAATCCGGACGGCACGCTGACGCTTGCGCCTGTGGATGCGCTTGTCAACCAGTTCAAGAACCGCCGTGAGCTGTTGATCGACAGCATGACGGCAACGCTTTCGTCCGGCGCGGCTTACAGCTATACCGATCTTTGCATAGCGTATGAAAGCTTTCTTCTGACCGGCACGATCCGGTTTGAGAAGAACGGCACGTTCGGATTTGCATTCGATTACAACGGCAGAACCGACAAATACAAGACGATCACGCTCGATCCCGCGGGAGATAAACTGTCGCTTGCGTTCAACGAGGGCGATACGCTGATCACCGAAACCGCCGCTCCGATCGAACCGGGCAAGGACTACACGTTCACCTACGTGCAGGAAGGTTCCGTCGGCATCTTATGCCTTGACGGCATTGCATCCCTGACCGTGCGTCTCTACGGCGTCTCCGGCAGACCGGTGCGCCTGTTTGTCGAGAATAACACTGTCACGATTTCGAATCTCAAACAATACACCCGCTGACGAAAGGAGCGCTATGCGCAAACTGCTTGACATCAACAACCCGATCATGAAGGCGCTGATCACGGTATTCGATCTGATCGCTCTAAGCATCTTCTGGACGGTGTTTTCACTGCCAATTGTCACGATGGGTGCGGCATCCGCGGCGCTCTACCATGCGGTCTATCAGCACGTCAGAAAAGGCGATGACTATCTCTGGAGCAGCTTTTGGTCGGCATTTAAGTCCAACTTCAAGCGTTCCACGCTTGCATGGCTCGTTCCGCTCGGCATTTTGATCGTACTGACATTTGACGCGATCGTATTCCGCAGCATCTACCTGCAGGGCAGACCGTTCGGATGGGTTTACTATGCTGTTCTGGTCATCATCACGTTTGTGCTGACATGGACGATCTATCTTGCGGCCTACGGCGCGCGGTTCAACGGGACAGTGAAGGAAGTGCTGAAATACAGCTGGATCCTGTTCCGTGCGCATCCGCTTCTGCTGCTGTGCATCATGGTGCTGCTGGTCGGGGGAATCGCGCTTGCGCTGACGATTCCGCCACTGATGATCATTATCCCAGCCGGGATCTATTGGGGTTCGACCTTCCCGATGGAAGCGATATTCAAAAAGCATATGCGTCCGGAGGATCTTGAACGGGTGCAGAGAGGGGAAGACTGATGAAGCAAAAACTGTTGTTTGCAAGAGCATACGAAAAGGAAGCAGCAAAGCTGATTCCCGATACGGCGCGTCCGTTGTTCCATCTGACACCTTATACCGGCTGGATGAACGATCCGAACGGATTTTCCTTCTATAAGGGCAAGTTCCATTTGTTCTATCAGTATTATCCATACGATACGGTTTGGAACGACATGCACTGGGGGCATGCCGTCAGTACCGATTTACTGCATTGGGAGTATCTGCCCGCAATCATGGCGCCGGATAAACCATACGACGGATTCGGCTGCTTCTCGGGCAGCGCGATCGAGCTGGACGACGGCAGACATCTGCTGCTCTATACTGGCGTATGCAAAGAGGGCGGCGAGAGCGACAAGGACATTCAGACGCAGTGCGTTGCGATCGGCGACGGTCTGGATTACAAAAAAATCCCGCACAATCCGGTTTTGACCGAGCGCGATCTGCCGGACGGCTGTGAGAAGTACAACTTCCGCGATCCCAAAGTCTGGCGTGAAGCGGACGGCACGTTCTTCTGCATCGTCGGCTCCTGTGACGAAAACGGCTTAGGCAAGCTTCTGCGTTATCGCAGTGCGGACGGGATCAAATGGGCATATGACGGCATACTGATCGAAAACGACGGACGTCTCGGCTTGATGTGGGAATGCCCGGATTATTTTGATCTCGACGGGAAACAGGTACTGCTCGTCAGCCCGCAGGATATGCTTCCGGAGGGCTTTGAATACCACAACGGCAACGGCACGGTGTGTCTGATCGGTCATTTTGATCCAGAAAGCCGCAGGTTCATTCCGGAAAGCGATCATGCGGTCGACTACGGCATCGACTTCTATGCGCCGACGACGATTCTGATGCCCGACGGACGGCGCGTCATGATCGGCTGGATGCAGAACTGGGACACGACCAAGCTGACCGGCAGAAAGAATCGCAGATGGTTCGGACAGATGTCGCTTCCGCGTGAGATTTGCATTAAAAACGGTCGCCTGTATCAACAACCGATCCGGGAGCTGGAAAAACTCCGCCGCGGCGGCGTGCATTACGAAAACGTCCGCATCGAGGATGAAATGCGCCTGGACGGGATAACGGGGAGGACGGTCGATCTGACGATTACCGTGCGTCCCGCGCCGGGAGAACCGATGTATCACAACTTTGCCGTGCGGTTTATGCAGAATGAGAAATTCTTCACGGAACTCACCTATCGTACGCGCGAATCCATCCTGCGCATCGACCGCAAGTTCTCCGGCTCTCGCCGTGCGTACATCCATCAGCGGCGCTGTCTGGTGCCGAATCGCAACGGCGAGATCAAACTGCGGCTGATTCTCGACCGCTTCAGTGCGGAGATCTTCATCAACGACGGCGAGCAAACTATGACGGCGACGATCCTGACCGAGCTTTCCGCAAGCGATATCTCCTTTGTCGCAGATGGCGCGGTCAATATCGACGTTACGAAATACGACCTTCTCTGGGAGGATAACCATGAAACAGTATGATGTTGTTGCGCTCGGCGAACTTTTGATCGACTTTACCGAAACGGGAATGAGCCCGCAGGGCAATCCGCTCCTTGAGGTCAATCCGGGCGGCGCGCCTTGCAACGTTCTTGCAATGCTGAATAATCTCGGCAGACGCTGTGCGTTTCTCGGCAAGGTGGGGAAGGACAGCTTCGGCGATCTTCTCATCGAGACTGTCAGGGAACGCGGCATTGAGACAAAAGGCCTTTTGCAGGATCCGGACGTGCATACGACGCTGGCGTTTGTGCATACGCTGCCGGACGGTGATCGGGAATTCAGCTTTTACAGAAAGCCCGGCGCGGACGTCTCCCTTTCGGCGAACGAACTCAAAGAGGAGATGATCGGCGATTGCCGGATCTTCCATTTCGGCTCGCTGTCGCTGACCGACGAGCCGTGCCGCACGGCGACACAGACGGCGCTCAATCTCGCAAAGGACGCAGGCGCGTTGATCTCGTTCGATCCCAACCTGCGTGAGCCGCTGTGGAACAACCTGAACGAAGCGAAAATGCAGATCGCATGGGGACTCAAACACAGCGACGTCGTGAAGATCGCCGACAACGAAATGACCTTTTTGACCGGCGAGACCGATTTTGAAAAGGGTGCCGCGATCCTTCGCGCGTGGTTTCCAAATATCCGGCTTCTGAACATCACGGCAGGTCCGGACGGCAGTCACAGCTTTTACGGCGATCTGCACGTCTTTGTTCCCGGCTTCCGCGTACAAACGATCGAAACGACCGGCGCGGGGGATACCTTCTGTGCGTGTGTTCTGCACGATATTCTGAACAACGGTCTTTCCGATCGAACCGAAGAAAGCCTTGCCGCCATGCTGCGTTTTGCAAACGCAGCGGCAGCGATCATCACGACACGCAAAGGAGCACTGAAATCCATGCCGACGCTCTCCGAGGTGCAGGCACTTTTATCCTGACTCTGTTTTATTCCGAGGTGCGGCCAGTCATTTCATGAGCACCCCCTCCTGGCAAAAGCCCCGCCGGTGACGCGGCGGGACTTTTGTCGTATTTGCTTGGTTTGTTGTGTATCTTAATGTCTATTTGGTTCCGGAGGAGATTTTCGTCCGTTACACAGAAGAGCACTTCCCGCTTCTCTTAGGCAGGGAAGTGCGGTTATTCCTATGATTTCCTCGAAAAATAAAATTAGCACGACAGCATCGTGCTAATTTTCTGCTCATAGTTGATCAAATATCGAGCCAAACCAGTATAATTCGATCATATTTTATCTGCAGTTGTATATTGATGTACCATAGTGTTGCGATCCGTGTCACGTTTTTCTTGATTCTTTTTGCTTTTTTTCTTGATGAAGCAGAGCTTTTTCGCTATAATTCAAGATATCAAAGACAGGAGGCATAACGATGGCTGGTATTTTGTTGCTCAACGGGAGTCCGCGAAAGGACGGCTGTACGGCGGCTGCTTTGACGGAGATGATCCGCACGTTTGAGAAGGAGGGCATGGAAACAGAACTGATCCATGTCGGGAATCGGAACATACGCGGCTGCATTGCCTGCAATCGATGCGCAGAACGCGGAAAGTGCGTATTCGACGATCTTGTCAACGAGGTCGCGCCGAAATTTGAGGCAGCGGACGGGCTGGTCGTTGGCAGCCCGGTCTATTACGGTTCGCCGAACGGTACGCTGCTGTCCTTTCTGGATCGATTGTTTTACAGCACACCGTTTCCGAAGCATATGAAAGTCGGCGCGTCGGTTGTTTCCTGCCGCAGGGGCGGCAACACCGCGTCGTTCGACGTACTGAACAAGTATTTCACAATCAGCAGCATGCCGGTCGCTTCGTCCACATACTGGAATCAGGTGCATGGTTTCACGGCGGAGGACGTCAAAAAGGACCTTGAGGGCCTGCAAACAATGCGCAATCTGGCGCGCAGCATGGCGTTTTTGATCAAAGCAATTGCGGACGCAAAGCAGACTCACGGCTTGCCGGCTTTGGAACGCGGCTCGTTTACCAGCTTTCCGGACGGCAAGTAACAGGATCATCCGGCGGCGCAGGCACCCGCCGCCATGCACTGCAAGGCAAATGAGACCGTCACGCTGCCGACAGCGAACGCGCCCGCCGGATACACCTTCCTCGGCTGGGTCACAGAGGAATACAACAACGTCGCCGAGCTGCCCGCAGTACTGACCGGCAGCTATGCGGCGACCGCGGACATCACGCTGAAGGCGCAGTCACCGAGTCCACGGTCTGTACCACCGTCATCGACTGATCGGGTTCGGCAAAAGCAACAGAACTGATTCACAGAGAAGCGCGCCGTTCGGAGCGCTTCCTGTTTTCGTATTTTGCCGTACCGGCAGGGTGTGCGTATATGATGCTCCGGCGATGCAGCCGGGATCGGTTTTATACCGCCTGCACACGTTCTGCTCGGGGCGTTATGAAGATGTGCTGTTCCGTTTTGAGAAAACCACTTTGAGGGAATCTCTGAGACGCTGATGCCGGATCGCCGTGGCGTCAAAGCGAACGGTACGGAAGGCAAGCTGCATGATCGGTCCCGCCCCGAACGCACAGATGAGCGTTCCGATGCCGACGGGGCCGCCCAACAGCCAGCCGATCAAGGTGACGGCAGTCAGGATCGCGATGCTGACGACGCCGATCGGAATACGCTTGACACGCTTTGCAAGTCCGACCATCAGCGTGTCACGCGGACCGCAGCCAAGCGACGCGATCATATAGGTATACTGCGTATATGCAAGAACGAACAGACCGGCGACCATCAAAGGGATTCCGGTGAAAACAGACTTGCACGGAGCAATGGGATCGATCCAGTTAAAAAAGTCGACTGCTTTCCCGACAACAACTGCGTCGATGAACATGGCGATTCCGATCGGCTCTTTCATGAGGATATCAATGATCAGGATCGTGACCGAAACGGCGATGGATGCGGTGCCGTACAGAATGCCGAACGTCTTTGAAATCCCGAGATTCAGCACATCCCACGGCGCCGCGCCGATGTTGGCACGGATCGTCAGATACAGTCCGAAACCGTTAACAAACAGACTGACTGCGGCAATCAGCATATTCAACAGGATTGCGCCGACCGTTTGGTTTTCCCTTAGTTCCGTTTTTGTCATACCGTTTGTCTCCGAAATATTCCGATACGCCTATGATAGGACGGCTTGCCGAAAAAAGCAAGCGAAAACACGCGAAAAACATAGACAATTGACCGATGCCTGCGATGCTTGCCTGCACCGTACACCGGTCATATCCTGCGGGAAACGGCAGGGTCTTCGCTGTCGGGAAATTCGTGACCGATCAAAAAAGCGGGCATCGTTCAATGCCCGCTATTTCACGATAAGCAGTCGCTTTCGAATCGGTTTACTTCAGCTTCAAGCCGTCCTTGAACGCGTCGCCGACTCTGCCGCCCACTTTGTAATAGCCGTGCGTATAGGGATCGAACGCGATCGCTTCGAGCGAATCGATATCGACCTTGCCGTCCTTCATGTGCGCTTCCTCGACAGACGTGCGCAGCACCTTGCCAATGACGCCGAGGCCTGTGGAATCGTTCTGATACTCGATGAATTCACATTCGAGCGCGATGGGCAGTTCGTTGATGACCGGCGCGTCCACGAGATCGGATTTCACATAGGTCATACCGGATTTTGCAAACTTTTCCGGTTCTTTGCTTCCGCTGACGACGCCGAACCAGTCCGCCTCGACAACGTGCTTTGCGTCGGCAATGTGCACGACAAATCCCTTGCGCGCCTTGATGTTCTGTACGGTCCGGTGCGTTTCGGTCAGATTCAGCGCGACCATGTCGCGGTCGAGCATGGTGCCCCACGCCGCGTTCATGACGTCGACGGTGCCGTCCGGATTGAAAGTCGAGACGAGCAGAACCGGCATCGGGAAGATGGCTTCGGTGGTTTTGATCGGTTGTTTCATAATGATTCCTCCTGATTTTTGATTACTCGTATTATATCAGCCGAACGGTCCGTTTTCAAGAAAAAAACGGTTTGCTTCCGATTTACGGATGACAGCGCACGGTATTCCGTGGTATAATCCATACGATCATCCGAGGCTGCATGAAATCGGGATCCGCAAGCAGCCAAAGACGGCACGGCACAGGATCCCGGCGCTTTTCGGCATCGCCGCAAAGCGATCCGGACGCTGACGAACAGCTGCTTTTGGACAGAAGGAGGTAAAACGATGGAACCGGTCATTCATCAGATCGAGACAAAGAGCGTGATCACAAAGACGGACGTTCCCGTCTGCGATTATGCCGTGAATCCTTATGTCGGCTGTACACACGGCTGCAAATACTGTTATGCCTGTTTTATGAAGCGGTTTACCAACCATCCGGAGGAGTGGGGCGCGTTTCTGGATGTGAAATATTGGCCGGAAATCAAGCATCCGGAGAAATACGCCGGAAAAGAACTGTTCTTCGGAACGGTCACCGATCCTTATAACCCGCAGGAAGGTACTTTTCGGCGCACGCGCGCGCTTTTGGAACAGCTCAAAGGGAGCGGCGTCAAGATCAGCATCCAGACCAAGTCCGATCTGGTGCTGCGTGATCTTGATCTTTTGAAGACCTTTCCCGGTCTGCGCGTCGGCTTTTCGATCAACACGCTGGATGAGGGGTTCCGTGCAGACATGGACAGTGCGGTTTCTGTCGAGCGCCGTCTTGCCGCCATGAAAACACTGCATGAAGCGGGTATCCGCACCACCTGCTTTATCTCGCCGATTTTTCCCGGCATCACGGACGTCGCTGCGATCATTGAGCGGGTAAAGACACAGTGCCAGCTCATCTGGCTTGAAAACCTCAATCTGCGCGGAAGCTACAAGGGCGTGATCCTCGACTATATCCGCGAGAAGCATCCGGAACTGGTTCCCCTGTACCGGGAAATCTACACAACCGGCAGCCGCCGGTATTGGGAGACGCTCGATGCCGGACTGCGGGGATATGCGGAAAGCGCGGGGCTTCTCTATGTGCGTGACGACGACAGCATGCAGCAACCGTTTGACGCGCCGCCGGTGATCGTCAATTACTTTTACCACGAGGAAGTCAAGAAATCTGCGAAAAAAGACAGGTAAAACTTTATCCTGCGCGTGGGCGTTTCGATGAGATAACAATATGAACATGCAAGAATACGGAAATCAAGCGTCAAAAACAGTCCTCATACAACCGGTTGACGATCACGATCTTGCGCTGATCGAAAGCGAGGTCGCCGCGATCCGCGAAACAACGGACGACTTCCGTTTGATTGCGGTGAAAGTCAACGACTGGAACAAAGATCTGTCCCCGTGGGACGCGCCGCCGGTGTTCGGTTCGGAACGCTTCGGTAACGGGGCAGACGGCTTTCTCAAAGAGATTCTTCCGCTTTGCACGGACAGAAGCAAAATATATTTCATCGGCGGATACTCGCTTGCGGGACTGTTCGCACTGTGGGCGGCATATCAGACGGATACGTTCGCGGGCGTCGCGGCGGCGTCTCCTTCGATTTGGTTTCCGCGCTTTACGGACTACATGCGGAAACATCCGATCCGCTTGAGACACGTGTATCTGAGCCTGGGCGATCGGGAAGAACGAACGCGCAATCCCGTCCTGGCAACGGTCGGCACGAGGATCACCGAAGCGCACGGTCTGCTGCGCGCACAGGGCGTTGACTGCGTGTTCGAATGGAATCCGGGCAATCATTTTCAAGATCCGGATAAGCGAACCGCCAAGGCCTTCGCCCGGCTTCTTTCTGACGGAACAATGTGATCGGGAAAACACAATACCGTCCCTTTGCAGAATCAGCGGATAAAACTGCTTGACAATTTATATTTGATGAAATATAATTGATTCAAACAAGATGAGGAGCATGGCACAATGGATCATGATTATCATGAGGCAATGAAGCTCAAAAATCAGCTGTGCTTTCCGCTGTATGCGGCGTCAAGGAACGTAATCGGTCTCTATACGCCGTATCTCAGTCCGCTCGGTCTGACATATACGCAGTATATCGTCTTTCTGACGCTGTGGGAGAAGGACGGGGTCACGGTCGGTGAACTTTGCGAAACGCTGATGCTGGATAACGGGACGATTTCTCCCCTGCTGAAAAAGATGCAGCAGGCGGGGTATATTAAGCGAACAAGAAGCGAAAAGGATGACCGTGTGGTCGTGATCTCGCTGACGGAAGCGGGAAGAGCGCTGCAGGAGCAGGCAAAGGATATTCCCGCGAAGGCGGCAAGCTGCATAGCGTTGCCGCCGGAGAAAGCGCAGGCGCTTTACACGCTGCTGTATGAACTCTTGGACAATCAAAAAAGAAAAGGAGCAAAACAATGAAAACGGTCTATGATTTCACGGTAAAGGACAGAACAGGAAACGACGTCAGTCTTTCCGAATACAGGGGCAAGGTGCTTTTGATCGTCAACACGGCGACCGGCTGCGGCTTTACGCCGCATTACGATCCGCTCGAAGCAATGTACAAAGAACTGAAGGACAAGGGCTTTGAGATTCTGGACTTCCCCTGCAATCAGTTTGCCAATCAGGCGCCCGGCAGCGAGGATGAGATCCACGAATTCTGCACGCTGAAATTCGGCACGGACTTCCCGCAGTTTAAGAAGATCGACGTCAACGGCGAGACTGCCGATCCGCTGTTTGCATACCTTGCGGCGGAAAAGCCGTTCGAGGGCTTCGGAAAGGGCATCAAAAACGCCATGCTCGAAAAGTTCGCCAAGATGAACAACAAGCAGTTCGGTGACAAGGCGTACATCAAGTGGAACTTCACAAAATTCTTGATCGACCGCGAAGGCAGAGTCGTTGCGCGCTTCGAGCCGACCGTCGATATGGCGGATGTCAAAAAGGCCGTCGAAGAAATTCTGTAGGAAAAAACCGAACCGGATCTGCACTTGATAGCATTTATTTCGGATGGTACGAAAAGGCAAATGACAGTATTCAGAGAAATGCAGAGAAAGAAACAGAAGCTCTCGGAGGAGGAATGCATCCGCCTGCTCAAAACCGAACTGCGCGGCGTGCTGTGCGTTCTGGGCGACGACGACTATCCGTACGGCGTACCGATCAACCACTGCTATTGCGAAACGGACGGAAAGATCTATTTCCACGGCGGCAGGACGGGGCATAAGATCGACGCCTTAAAGCGACATCAAAAAGCATCCTTCTGCGTCTATGATAAGGGCTTCCGTAAAGATGGGGAATGGGCGCTGAACATTCGGTCGGTCATCGTTTTCGGCAGAATCGAGTTTATTGAGGATCAAGATGTCATGATTCGGATGGCCGAAGCGCTCAGCCGGAAATTTACGGATGACGAAGCGTACATCAGAAGCGAGATCGAGCGTTCCGGACCGGGCACATTGATGTTTGCATTGATCCCGGAACATATCACAGGGAAGATCGTCAACGAAGCATAGATTGCTGAAACTGAATACAGGACAACACAATTCGGCAACGGGAGAAATCGGAGTACAGTATGAAAGAACAAAACAATGATATTGACGTCCTTGCGGCAAACAGAGAGAAAACGATCGTTAAAACCAGCATCATCGGTATCCTGACGAACGTGCTGCTCGTCGGATTCAAAGCGTTCGTCGGGCTGATGTCCAACTCCATCGCGATCATTCTGGATGCGGTCAACAATCTGTCCGATGCTCTTTCGTCTGTCGTGACGATCATCGGCGCGAAGCTCGGTGCAAAACTGCCTGACAAAAAGCATCCGCTGGGCTACGGCAGGATCGAATATCTGAGTTCCATGATCGTCGCCGCGCTCGTGCTTTACGCAGGCATCACGTCATTGGTGGAATCGATCAAAAAGATCATCCGCCCGGAAGCCGCCGAATACGGTACCGTAACGCTCGTCATCATCTCGGTGGCGATCGTTGTCAAACTGATTCTCGGTCTGTACGTGAAAAAACAGGGTAAAAAGGTTAACTCCGGTGCGCTCGTTGCCTCCGGCTCGGACGCCATGTTTGATGCGATCCTGTCCGCTTCGGTGCTTGCTTCGGCGATCGTTTATCTGATCTGGGGCGTCTCACTGGAAGCATACGTCGGCGTCGTGATTGCCGGATTCATCATCAAGGCGGGCGTCGAAATGATGATTGAAACGCTGAACGACATCATCGGCAAGCGCGAGGATGCGGAGACCACGAAGGAGCTGAAACAGATTATCTGTGAGGAAGAATCCGTTCTCGGCGCGTATGACGTGACGCTGTTCAATTACGGACCGAACAGGAACTACGGCTCCGTGCATGTGGAACTGCCGGACACGCTGACCGTTGACGACGTCGACCGTATTACGCGTAAAATTCAGGTTGACGTTTATCAAAAGACCGGCGTGATCCTGACCGGTATCGGTGTGTATTCCTACAACACGTCGAACGACGAAGCAGCGCAAATGCGCAACAAGGTTCAGGAAACCGTCCTGTCGCACGAATGGGCATTGCAGATGCACGGCTTCTATGCGGACACGGAAAAGAAAACGGCTCGTTTCGACGTCGTCATGAGCTTCGACGTCGACCGGAAAGAAGCTCTTGAAACGATGTACAAAGAAATCTGCGGAATGTATCCGGACTACGAAATCGTGATCGTGCCGGATGTGGACGTTGCCGATTGACAGCAGCGAAGCGCTGAAAGACAGAAAAATCTCTCGCCGGAGGGCAGCGAGAAAGCGCAGGCGCGTGTGATCGGCGTCACGCTGCTGACGAGGCACAGTATCGCTGTCTGCATCTTTGCGGGTGCAATCCGGATCTGCGGCGTGTATGCGTTTATCAAGCGCGGTTTTCCGGGCTATATGGCGGGTACGATGATGTTTGTGTTCTTCGCAGCGAACTGCGAGTGTTCTTCTTCCCGGACGATCTCGCCGTACTCGTGTTGCTTGAAGTCGTCGGCATGGTGACTTCCGGTATACTCGGTCGTATCGGAAAGCAAAATGGAACACGCACGAATCAACGGGGAAACCTATATGTGGCTGATCATCATCGGGCTGATGCTTGCGGCGTTTGCAGGCGGACTATTGTACATCTCCTTCCGGGCAGCGCACTTTGCGGCGGTGCAGCGGGTCGCGCATGGCAGGAAATGGCTTGCGCGCCTGCTGTGCTTCGGATTTTTCGTTCTTTTGACTGCGGTTTTATGGCTTGCATGGAACATGATGAACGCCGTCGCCTGCATGATCCATCTCGTCCTTTTCTGGCTGATCTGCGATTTTGCGGCATTTCTCGTCGAAAAGATCGGAAAGAAACGCCCGAAACGGTATCTTGCGGGTGCCGCAGCGATCGCCCTTTGTGTATTATGGCTTGCGGGAGGATGGATCGCCGAGCATCATGTATGGGTAACGAACTATTCCTTCGCATCGAATAAACTGGATCGGGATCTGCGGATCGTACAAATGACAGATTCGCATATCGGCGCGACCTTCGATGCAGAGGGGTTTACCCGGCACATCGAGCGGATCAACAATCTGCACCCGGACGCGGTTGTGATCACCGGCGATTTCGTGGACGACGATACCTCGCGGCAGGATATGCTTTCCGCCTGCGACGCCTTGGGAAAGCTCACCGCACCGCAAGGCGTATTCTTTGTCTACGGCAATCACGACAAAGGATATTTCAGCGAATCGAACCGCGGCTGGAGCAGCGCGGAACTCAGAAACAGACTGGAGCAGAACGGCGTGATCGTATTGGAGGACGCATCGGTTTCGGTCGGGGACAGTCTTTGCATCGTTGGGAGGAAGGATCGATCCGAGGAGCAGAGAAGCGGCGGACGCATGACGGCGGAAGAACTGCTGTCGTCTGTTGATATGGATCGATACGTTATTCTTCTGGATCACCAGCCGTATGATTTCGATGCCGAAGCGGCGGCGGGCGCGGATCTTGTGCTGTGCGGGCATACGCACGGCGGTCAGTTCATCCCGATCAACCATATCGGCGAATGGATCGGCGAAAACGCCCTGCGTTATGGACACGAAAAGCGGCAAAACACCGATTTTATCGTATCGAGCGGCGTCAGCAACTGGACGTTCCGATTCAAGACCGGATGTCATTCGGAGATCGTTGTGATCGATCTCAAGGCGAATTCGTTTGGAAGGAATTGAGAGGGGGTAAATAAATGCGTTACAGGGAATTGGGCAACACGGGACTGCTCGTCAGCGAGATCGGCATGGGCTGCGAGGGGTTTTCCGAGAACAACTGTGCTATGACAAAGGAACTGTTCGATCTTGCGGAGCGGGAGGGGATCAATTACTTCGATCTGTATGCTTCCGATCCGAAACTGCGCAGCGCAGTAGGAAACGCGCTCGAGGGCAGACGGGAGAAGATCATGATCCAGTCCCATATCTGTTCTGTTTGGAAAAACGGACAGTATCTTCGGACGCGAAACCTTGCGGAGGTCAAAGAGGGCTTTTCAGAAATGCTCTCGCTTTTGAAGACAGATTACATCGACGTTGGAATGATCCACTATTGCGACGCGGAAAAGGACTGGCAGGAGATTCTCGACAACGGTATCCTGGATTACGCGAGGGAATTGAAAGCGAAAGGGCTGATCCGTCATATCGGTTTGAGTTCGCATAATCCGATCGTTGCGCGGAAGGCGGTCGAAAGCGGCAACATCGAGGTGCTGATGTTCAGCGTGAATCCGGTTTACGATCTGCAGCCGCCGACCGAAAACGTGGACGATCTGTGGGCGGACGATGTTTACAAGAAGACCTATATGAATATGGATCCCGATCGGCAGCGTCTGTACGAGGTCTGTCAAAGCAGGGGCGTCGGCATCACCGTGATGAAGTGCTTTGCGGGCGGCGATCTTCTGAATGCGGAGCTTTCCCCGGCGGGCGCCGCGCTGACACCCGCGCAGTGCATTCATTATTGCCTGACCCGTCCCGCCGTCGCCACCGTTCTTTGCGGCGCGCATACAACGGGACAGCTCAGGGAATGCATTGCCTACGAAACCGCATCGGATGCGGAGCGCGATTATGCTTCGGCGTTCGCGTCGTTCCCGAAGATCAGCTGGAGCGGGCACTGCATGTACTGCTCTCATTGCGCACCGTGCCCCATGAAGATCAGCGTTGCGGACGTGACGAAGTTTTTGAACCTTGCCGTGTCGTCCGGCGCCGTTCCCGAAACGGTGCGGGAACACTATAAAGTCCTGGAAGCGCACGGTTCGGACTGCATCCAATGCGGCGCATGCGAACATCGCTGTCCCTTCGGCGTTGCGATCCGCAAAAATATGAAAAAAGCCGTGGAGATCTTCGGATATTGACGGAGCCGCACGGAGAAAAAAAGCGAAAGAGAGGATTCTGTCATGAGCGAAAAGATCGTACAAACGGCGGGCAGAAACGCGCTCGGCGAATTTGCACCGGAATTTGCCCACTATAACGACGACGTGCTGTTCGGTGAAAACTGGAATAACAAAGATATTGATCTCAAGACGAGGAGCTTGATCACCGTCATCGCGCTGATGGCACAGGGCATCACAGACAGCAGCCTCAAGTACCACATTCAAAATGCCAGGAATCACGGCGTCAGCCAAAGGGAAATGGCCGCGGCGGTCACGCACGCAGCGTTCTATGCGGGCTGGCCCAAAGCATGGGCGACATTCAACCTTGCAAAGGAGGTTTATAACGATCCGATCGAGGAGCCGACGGAGAAGGATCGTTTTCAGAGCACGATTTTCTTCCCGATCGGAGAGCCGAATCCGTATGGACAGTTCTTCGTCGGACAAAGCTATCTTGCACCGCTTTCTACGGCGCAGATGCCGCTTTATAACGTGACCTTCGAGCCGGGGTGCCGCAACAACTGGCATATCCATCATGCAAAAAACGGCGGCGGACAGATGCTGATCTGCGTCGGCGGCAGAGGATACTATCAGGAATGGGGAAAGGTGCCGCAAGAACTGCATCCCGGCGATATCGTCAATATCCCCGCGAACGTCAAGCACTGGCACGGCGCAGCGCCGAATGCGTGGTTTTCGCATCTTGCCCTGGAAGTTGCAGGTGAAGAAACTTTCACCGAATGGTGCGAACCGGCGGAATAAGGTTTATGCACGATGAAACCGGGGATTCTCTGTGAAAATACCGGTGAACGGAAGCCCGAACCCGGGGAGAACGGGGCGGAAGATGCGCTGCGGGGTAAATAACCGGGATTTGCGAGGATTATCGGAATACGATGTGAAATGTTTGCAAGAATGAAAAGCCCGACCGTGACGGTCGGGCTTTGTTGTGTTATCGTGTGCTGCCGCGCAAGATCGGAGTGGTATTGACGCAGATATCATCGGCCATCTTCAACTGAAGGAGATTCGCCCGGATATGCTCAACGATTTGTATCTCTCGCTCGGGAAAAAGGGAGTAGCAAAGAATGGCGGAGTGCTCTCGAATAAGACGATACTTGGGCATCATCGCCTCATTCATACGGTTCTCGAGCAAGCCGTTCGGGAGGGCATGATTTCCTTCAATCCCGCCGATAGGGTTGAGCGGCCGAAGGTTGAGGATAAGGATGCACATTTCTTCCGGATCGATGAGATTCGAGCAATCAAGAAGGCGATGCGGGAAGAGGACGCTCCCATGAGGAACTATATAAAAGGACAAAAACTATCTTAGGATTTCCATGCTGCGCTTGTCACATGCGGCGAAAGAAAAGCCCTGCCGTTTGCAGACAGGGCTTATGTCAGGTGGACGATCATGAAAGAATCGCCTGGATTTCGGAAAGCGACGGCATGGAACGGATCGCGCCTTTTTTGGTCGTGACCAGATAGGCTGCCGCGTTGGCAAAGCGAAGCATGGAGCGCAGACTCTCTTCGGAACGGTTGTCAATACCGTTTGTGAGTACGTCGTGCAGCACACAGGCGCAGAAGGTGTCTCCGGCGCCGGTGGTTTCGATCGAGCCGCCGAGCAGGAACGCGGGCACATAGACGCGCGTATCGCCGTAATAACAGTAACTGCCGTCGGGGCCGGCGGTGACGTTCAGGAGCCGGATGTTGGGAAACCGGCTGCGAAGGATCGCCGCGCCCTTGTCAAAATCGGTCTCACCGGTTAAAAACTCCAGTTCGTTGTCGGCAATCTTCACAATGTCCGCGTGTGCGAGTCCCCACGCGATCTGCGTTTTTGCTTCGTCGAGACTGCTCCACAGCGGGGGACGAAGATTCGGATCAAAGGAGATCAGAGCGCCGCAGGCTTTGGCGTATTGCACCGCCTGTTCCGTCGCAGCCCGTACGCCGTCGTGCGTCATGGAGAGCGAGCCGAAATGGAAGATTCTGCAATCCTGCAACAGTTCGAAAGGAAGATCGTCCGCATTCAGCATCATATCCGCGCCGGGATTGCGGTAGAAGGAGAAGTCGCGGTCGCCGTTTTCGAGCTTGTGCACGACTGCAAGCGTCGTATGCACTTCCGGATCGGCGAACAGCGCACGTGTATCAATACCTGCGTCGGTCACGACTTTTCGGAGCTGCTGCCCGTAGACGTCGTTTCCTACTTTGCCGATGAATGCGGTTTTTCTGCTGAGCTTATTCAGCATGGCAAGCACGTTGCACGGCGCACCGCCGGGATTCGCCTCCCAAAGCGGGTTGCCTTGTTCGCTTGTGCCGTATTCCGTAAAGTCGATCAGCAGTTCGCCGAGAGCGACTGTTTCGAATTGCTTTTCCACAATTATACCTCAATATCGTACTTTTCAACGTCAATGATTGCCGCACCGTCGCAGGAAAAGGAGATGGAATCGGCGCTGACAGGCGTGTAGAGAACGAAGGACGCCGACTGCTCGCCGTCGTTGACAAACAATTCCAGACTGTAGCGATCCATGATAAGCCGCAGCTTCAGTTCGTTATGCGATGCGATCGGAAAATCACGGACATTGACGATGTCATGCGGGAAACCGGAACGGCTTCTGTCGACGCGGATCGTGTTGTTTTCCGGTTTGTGCCGGATCATTGTGACGCGCTCGCCGTCCTTTGCAACAAAGATCTTGAAATAGCGATACATATGTTCGCGGTTGGAGGGACGAACGGTGACGGTCATGTCAAGGAAACGCCCGAAAACGCCCTGCAGGTTCGTTTCGTCTGAGATCATGACGTTCCGGTAGCTGACTTTCGTAGAACGGTATGCTTCAATCTCACGAACCGGATTCTGAATGAGCCGTCCGTCGCGGATCGAGAGCTCGCGCGGCAGTGTCATTTGACCGCAGAAGGGGAGGCCCTTCAGCTTGCAGCCGGAGGATTCCCAGCTCTGCATCCATGCGATCATGATGCGCCTTCCGTCAAGCGACAGAAGAGACTGCGTCGCATAGAAATCCGTGCCGTAATCGATCGCCTGCGTGTTGTCGCGCAGCAGATGACGTCGATCACGGTCGTATCTCCCGATGATACAGAGCGTACTGTTGCCGGGATGAAATTCCAGTCCCATTGAGGTCATATTCTGCGGACTGGTCAACAGTACATGTTTTCCGTCCAGTTCAAAGAAATCGGGACATTCCCACATCTTGCCGTATTGATTATGACAGGACGAGAGAACGGAGGAGAACTTCCACTGAAATCCGTTTTCGCTCTCAAACAGCAGAATCGAGCCGCTGCCGTCTGCGGGGCGGTTTCCGATCACCGCCCAGTATTTACCGTCCTCAAACCAGATCTTCGGATCGCGGAAGTCGATCGGACTGCCGCCCTCCGGAAGATCCTTTGCGTCCAGAACGGGATTGCCCTCGTATTTTTTGTAGTTCGTTCCGTCGCCGACAGCAAGGCACTGCGTCTGATATCCGTCGACGACGCCGTTGGAACGGCGTTTGTTTCGCACACCGGTGTACATCAGGAGATGCCGTCCGTCCGGGAGTTCGATCGCTCCGCCGGAGAAGCATCCATCCTTGTCGTAGCTTTCTTCCGGTGCAAGCGCGCAGGGAAGACGGTTCCACCTGATAAAATCGGATGTCTTGACATGTCCCCAGTGCATCGGACCCCATTTGGTATCATAGGGATAATACTGATAGAAAAGATGGTACTCGCCTTGATAGACGGAGAAACCGTTCGGATCATTGATCCAGCCTATGCCGCCGGTCACGTGAAAACGCGGCTGGTCGAACTTCGACAGATTCGGATGATATTTCTGTTCAAATAAACGGGCTCTCTGCAATTTGTCTTTCATGGTGGTGCTCCTTATAAAACTTTTAATACAGCAGCCGCATCCCTTCCGATGCGGCCGCTGTACATCCAATAGGAGGGATAGAGATTATCTGCCGAGATAACGGGTGTACGCATCCTGATAGACAGCAAGCAGGCGATCCATGCCGCAGTTGTCTTTCAGCATCTTGAGATACGCATCCCATTCAGCGTCGGTCGGTCCGCCGTTCTTGAGCCAGGTGCCTTCATATTCTGCGACCTGGGAAACGAAGTCTGCCTTATAACGGCTGATGATTTCGAGCTCTTCATCGGTGAACGTGACGTCGTTCGGATAGTAGACGGGTGCTTCAACGTAGGGCATCCAGATCTCCTCGATATCATGCAGACGCTGCGTTGCGCGGTCTTCCATGTAGAATACCTTGTTGTAGTACTCTGCGAGGATCAGACGCGGACCGTAGACTTCATACTGTGCCTTGAGCTCGCCGGCACTCTTGCCGAACTGTGCCTTTGCGGCGTCATCCGTGATGGTCTGCCAGACACCGTTCGCATCCTTCTCGGTGTAGTAAATGCCGATCGGACCGTACTGGAGCTGCATGACGACTTCGGGATCATACCACTGATCGAAGTACTTCAGGAGCAGTTCGGGATTGCCGCAGGCGGAAGTGATGTTGAAGTTGCCGGAGGTAACGCCCGGGCCCGAGCGGATCGTCAGGTTGCGGGTATTCTCATACTTGGTGCCCTTCGGCCCGTACAGCGGGGGCATGAATACGAAATCATCGGTATAGTCGCCCGCAATTTCCTTGATCTCCCACCAGGTCGTGACGCCGACGCGTCCCTGCGAGACCTTTGCGATCAGCTGCGAGGTGCTCTGGGAGAACATTTCGAGGTCCATGAGACCTTCGGCATACCAGTCATGGAAATAGGTGACCGCATCGCGATAGGCGTCGGTCGCACTCACGAATTCCACGGTGCCGTCCGGCTTCGCCAGCAGGTCGAAGCAGATATCGCTGGTGAAGTTCGTGAAGCCGAAGCCCGCATAGAAGATCTCCTGACCCCAGCACCACTGGTCGAAGCCGGTGGACATCGGGATCGTGGAGCCTGCGCCGTTGCCGTTTCTTGTCGCCATATCGTTATCGCGGAAAGCGACGAGCGCATCGTGGAGCTCGGTCAGATTCGTGGGAACCGGAAGACCGAGTTCGTCGAGCCAGGTCTTGTTGATCATGGAGAACTCCGGAACCGCGTAAATCGAAAGATCATCGGTCGCACCGATTGCCGCGGTGCCCATCAGCTCGCCGGAGGGCAGACCGTAAATCTTGCCGTCCGCCTGCGTGATGCCGGATTTGATGTTCGGATGCTTCTCGAAGATCGCGCACAGATTCGGCATGATCTCGGGAGTGATGTACGGCGTGAGGTCGATGAACGTGCCGTCGCTGCCGTATTCGTTGATGTCGTTCTGCGAGAATCCGACCGCGATGAACGCGTCGGGCAGCTGGTTGCCGCCGATCAGAACACCGACCTTCTCACCGAGCGAGTCGCTCATGAGGTCCCATTCGATCTCGACGCCTGCTTTTTCCGCAAGTTCAACAAGAACCGGGTTCGAGTCGTTGCCGCTCGACAGAACGGACATGCCGCCGACGATCAGAAAGTCGGTCTGATCGGGGTTGATCTCCGCCGGCTTGTTGCCGCCGCCGCATGCGACGATGCCGAGCACCATAATGAGTGCAAGTGCAATGGAAAGTACTTTCTTCATGTTGTTTCTCCTTTTTATGAATTAGCCCTTCACCGCGCCGGACATAAAGCCCTGCTCGAAGTATTTCTGAACGAAGGGGTAGAGGATGAGCATCGGCGCCGCCGCCACGATCATGGAAGCGAACTTGACGAGCTCGGAGATACGGTTCGACTCGGCGTAGCTCATACCGCCGGTCATTTGCGTCATTGCTTCAGACGTAATCAGAATGCCTCTCAGCACGAGCGGGAAGGGATACTGATCTTTCTGGAGGTAGATCAACGCGGTGAACCAGTCGTTCCAGTAGGCGACCATCGAGAAGACGACGATAACCGCCATGATGGAACGGGAGAGCGGAACCACGATGCGCCAGAACGTCGTGAAGTCGTTTGCGCCGTCGATTTCCGCCGCTTCATACAGTTCCTTCGGGATGTTGTTCTCGAAGAAGTTTCTGACGATAATGACGTTGCCCATTGCAACGCCGCCCGGCAGGAACAGCGCCCACATCGTGTTCAGAAGCCCGGTGTCGCGGACGACCAGGTAGGTCGGGATCAGACCGCCGCCGAAGTACATCGTAATGATGAAGAAAATGGAGATCCACTTTCTGCCCGGCAGTTTTTTCTTGCTCAGCGGGAACGCCGTGAGATAGACCATTGCGACGGAGAAGACCGTACCGAGCACGGTGTACAGGATAGAGTGCAAAAATCCGTTGAAAAGGCTGGAGTTCTTGAACACCATTTTATAGCCTTCCAGCGTGAACTGGCTCGGGATCAGGAACGTTTTGCCTGCATATACATCGTACGGATCGGAGACCGACGCAACGACGACGTAATAAAGCGGATAGGCGATGATCAGCATGATCAGAGCCGTCAGGACGACCAGCACGATATCGCTGGCTTTATCCGACATGGTGTGCATACCTTGTTTTCTCTTCATGTCGAACCCTCCTTACACGAAGCTGACGTCCGCGGCTTTCTTTGCGATCTTGTTGACGACCACCAGCAGGATGATGTTGATGACCGTGTTGAAAAGACCGATTGCCGTGGAGTAGCTGTACGCGTGGTCTACGATACCTTGTTCGTATACATAGACCGCGATGACGTCGCTTGTCGCCTTGTTGAGCTGGGTCTGAAGAAGGAAGACCTTTTCAAAGCCGACGCTCATGATGCCGGATACCGCCATGATCAGCTGCAGAATGACCATCGGGATCAATTCCGGAACGTCGATGACGCGGATGCGCTGGAACATGGATGCGCCGTCGATCTTCGCCGCCTCATAGAGACCGGGGTCGACCGCGGACAGCGTCGCGAGGTAGATGATGGTGCCCCAGCCTGCATCCTGCCAGATACCGGATATGATGTAGATGGGACGGAACGCCTCGGGCAGCGTCATGTAATCGATCTGGTTTCCGAAAATCAGATTGATGAGACCGCCGTAGGGGGAGAGGAAGATGCGGATCATACCGCAAACAACCATGATGGAAATGAAGTGCGGCGCGTAGAGAACGGTCTGCACCACTCTCTTATAGCGCTTGAAACGAAGTTGGTTGATGGCGAGCGCCAACAGAATGGGAACGGGGAAGCTGAACAGCAGGGACAGTGTGGAAAGCAGGACGGTGTTTTTGATCATTCTGCCGAACGTCGGTGCCGTAAAGAACCGTTCAAACCAGTCGAGTCCGACCCACTTGCTTCCGAAGAAGCCCTGTGCGGGTTTATAATTGCGGAAGGCGATCTGAATGCCGTACATCGGGATGTACTTATAAACGATCGTGATCGCAATCGGAATCAGAAGCATGAGATAAAGCTGCCAGTTCTCCATAATTCGGCGACCGAGCGACTTTCCGTGCTTCAGCGGCTTGACTTTCTTCCCCTCAGCTTTTGTGACAGTGCTCACAGGGGATCCCTCCTTAATTCCATAAGTGCGAGGATAAGTGAAGTGACTCCAATAGCCCGCCTTTTCACCGTCGGGTCACCGGCCTGTGCGATGAAAGATGCGAGCAGCGTGAAACGTTACATCTAAAACCGTTGTTATAATATCACGAACCAACCGGATTTGTCAACGTAAAATCTGCAAAAATATGCGACAACTTTCATGTGAGACGCTGCTTACAGCGGTATTTTTCATAATCCGTGTATTTTTACTCTTTACATTCGTGAAACGTTGCGTTATAGTATAGACACAGATTTCATGAAATTTCACGAAACGGAGGTACGACATGGCAAAGAAGGGGAACAACCCGACGATGAACGACGTCGCGCGCGAAGCGGGCGTTGCGCTCGGAACGGTGTCAAAGGTCGTCAACGGGATTCCGGTCGGCGAGGAATATCGCATCCGGGTGGAAAAGACGATCAAAAAACTGAACTATCGGGTCAACAGCTATGCGCAGGGCATGAAAAGCGGCAAAACGCGGGCGATTGCGGTGATTATGCCCAATCTGGTCAGTCCCTATTTTGCGTCGCTCGTGAACAGCCTCGGCAAAACCCTTGCAGCAAGAAAACATTATATGGTGTTCTTCGGGACCGATTACGATCCGGATCAGGAACAGGAATACGTACGCCTTGCGGAACAGCAAAAGGTGGACGGCATCATCTGTTTGAGCTACAACCCCAGACTTGAACTGTCTGAAGATATTCCGCTTGTTTCGATCGACCGCTATTTCGGCGCAAAGATCCCGTGCGTTTCAAGCGACAACTACGGCGGCGGATATCTTGCCGCCGAGAAGCTGAAGGAAAACGGCTGCAAATGCGTCGCCATGCTGCGGATCGCAAGTAAACTGCCGCATGAGCCGGCAAAACGCCGTGACGGATTTGTTGCGGGCTGCGAGGCGATGGGACTTGCCTGCGATCAGATGAATCTGGAGGATGGTGCGCCGTATCAGGAATTTGTCGATTTCCTGCACGCGCATTTTCATAACGGGAAGCTGGATTACGACGGGCTGTTCTGCGTAACGGATTCGGTCGCTTATCAGATCCGCGGAACGCTGAAAGAAATGGGACTCAGAGTTCCGGAGGATGTACAGATCATCGGTTTTGACGGAATCCGGCAGTTCGGAGATATGGAATTGGTTTGTTCCACCATCGTGCAGCCCGTGGACGCGATCGCGGAAACCTGCGTGAATATGATTCTGAACACCGATCCCGGTCAGATCCCGTCATTGCTCTGCCTGCCCGTGCGTTATGAATGCGGCGGAACGACGCTGAAATAAACAACATGGCGAGCGAATATCTGAAACAAAAAGCGCAGAGAGAAGTGCAGGAAGAGACACCCCGGGAGCCGGTCGTCTATTCGCGCAAGGAAAAGATCGCCAACTGGCTGCATTACCACTGGTACTGGTTTGCAATCGGCGCGGTGCTGCTGATCGTGACGGGAACGATGCTCTGGAATATTCTCGGCATCGGTAAAACCAGACCGGACTATGTCTTTGCGTATGTCGGCAAAAACCCGCTCACCGAGGAACAGGCAGCCGCGTTTGAAGAAGCTGCCGCCGCCGTCGGCGCCGACGTTAACGGAGACGGAAAGGTCAAAGTGACGCTCAATCAGTATGGAACGGGGCGCACCGGCGACGCGGAGACCGCGCTTCTTTACAACCAGGCGGCGGACGCCAAACTCCTTGCAGATATTACAAAGGGAGACAGCTACTTCTTCCTGACCGACGATCCTTATCATCTGCAGCGTTCATACGGGATTCTGGCGAACGCGGACGGATCCGAGCCGGACGAGTACGATTTTGAGACCGATGATAAAACCGTTAAGCTCTCCGATATTACCGCGCTGTCCGAGTTGGATCCGGCGTTTTCGGACCTGTATCTCGGGAGACGCTGGTATGCGGGAAAAGAAACAGGCGGACATGAAAGCGACGCCGCGCTGTGGGAGCTTTTGACGAAAGGAGCAAATCCGTGAAAAAACGATTGATGATCCTTCTGTTTGTACTTGTTCTGTTGATCGGCTGCACAAAGGAAGCGCCCGTTGACGAGCATCCGGAATGGAATGAATACCCGGTTCGCTTCGGAAACGTGCTTGCCGCGGAGACGATCGACGGCTTTACTCTGAACGAAACCAACGACGTCATGTCGATCGCCGGTCTCTGGTATGCAACGTGGACGGCGGGAGAGGGGACGGAAATCAAGAACGCGCAGGGAAAGAACGCCAAGGTTTATGATGCGCAGGTCTATCTCCTTCTGAAGGAAGGACAAACGGAAAAGGGCACGGAAGCCGACGTCAACGACTGGATCAAGAGGGAAGCGGAGGCGTATGAAACAACGGAAACAACCGTAACCGTGAACGGGCGGGAATACCGCGTCCTGCATCTTTTGAACAGCGGTGCGGAGAATCCGTATCACCATGGAGAAGCGGCATTCCTGCAGTTCGGCGCGAACGCCGTCACGGTCGAAGTGCTTGCCAAAGAGGATTTTTCGGGCAATACGGAAGATGTTCTGATGCAGTTTCTGAGCAAGCTGCATTACTGACAGACAGGAGGAAACCATGGGGCTGTTTTTTCGGGAGGATGACCACAAAATCGAAGGAGTGCGATCGGTCGGCTTCGCACGTTACCGCGAGGTTCTGGAGGGCAGCTGGAAAGCGCTCTATCTCGTCGGGTTCATTTCGCTGATCCTGTTTATTCCGTTTGCAGGCGGCATGGTTTACGCGATCCTCAGCAAAAGCACGCTGGTCGCGATTGTGGCAGGCATTGTGGGCGGCGCATTTGCCGGACCGGGTCTCGGCTGCCTGTACGATCTGATCCTTCGGCGGCTTCGCAATGACAAAAGCGAGTGGTGGGTCTGCTGGAAGCGTGCGTTCAAACAGAACCTGCTGATCTCGATTCTCACCGGCATCGTGCAGTGCGTATTCATAGGGCTGGCGGTGTTTTCCGGCGCGCTGATGCTGTGGGGCGCGACAAAGCCGTCGCTCGGTACAATTGCGATCATTCTGGTCGGTTCGGTCATTCTTGCGGCGGTTCTGACCGTCTGGTGGCCGCAGGCGGTCCTGTTCTCGCAGAAAGTCGGGATCCGCCTGAAAAACACACTGTTTTTCATCCTGTTCCATCCGGGCAGGGTATTCGGCGCGGCTGCGCTTCAAGTCGTTTACTGGCTGATCCTGTTCTTCCTTCTGCCGTGGTCTGCGTTCGTCGTACCGATCCTCGGCGACTGGTATGTCCTGTTCCTTTCGGTTTTCTTTATCTACCGTCCGCTGAATAAGGACTTTAAAGTCGAAGATCAGATCCGCGAAGCTTTTCCGGACAATCTGCCTGAGGAGGAATACATCCCGTGACGGAATCGGTTGCAATCAATCGCTATACGCTCACAAAAGAGCTTTTCTATGAGGGAAACAAACGGACGAGCAGGGAAACGTACTCCCGCTTTGCGCTTCGCATGGTGCTGATCATGGTCGCAGCGTGGGTGATCATCGCGGTTATCACGCTTCTGACAAAGCCGAGCGTTGTATTTCTCGCAGTCGAGGCGCTTGTTCTGATTCTCGCGTCTCTGTGGGTAGCGGTGTATACGCCGTGGAACAAACGCAGAAAAGCGTATCGTGCGTTTCTGGAATTATACGGAGAAGATGCGGAACGTACGACGATGTTCTATGCGGACCGGCTGATCGTCAACCCGGAAGGCCGGGAGATCACGGTGATGTATTCCGATATCGCAAAGACGCTGACAAGCGATCATCTTCTTATTTTCATCACTGCGGCAAACAAAGGAATCCTTGTGAAACGGGACGGGTTCCTGAAAGGATCGGAAAGCGACATTCTGAAACTGCTTGATAAATAACGTTTCACGATAAAACCAGATTAAGTATCAAATCAAAAACATCCGGCGCAGCGGCAGGATGTTTTTTTATAAAAAAATATTGTATTATAAGTGAATATACAATTGACAAGCGTATTTTCATCTGTTATACTACAATCGTGATAACGTGAAACGTTACACGATATCAGACCGATCTAAAACCACCTGTCGTCCGCATGCTCACCAAAAATGCGGAAAAAACACTATCCGATTTTCTTAGAGAGGGAGTATTTATGAAATCAAATTTGCACCGTATGTTTGCTGTGCTGATTGTTGTCCTTATGGTTTTCAGCGTGGTCGCGTGCTACGGTAATGCCGGCGGCAGCGATAAGCCGGAAGCTGTTGTTGCGGACGACATCGTAAACGGCGATTTTGAAGACGTGTCCTCCGGCGCGTGGGTCGGCTGGACGCGTAAAGACGCCGCGTTCAACTTCCGCGGCGTTACCGATGCGGAGAAGGTGAACGGCGCACCGATCGAAAAGAACGGCACGTACTTCTTTGCGGGCACGGTCGGCGGCAACCCGGCAATGCGCGGCACACTGACCTCCGATCCGTTCAAACTCGGCGGTAACGGCTTCATCACATTCAAGATGGGCGGCGGCAAGAACACCGAAAAGTGCTATGTCGAGTTCTTTGAGCAGGGCAATGACGAGGCAATCGCAAAAGTCGTGAACGACGAATGCGACGGCGTGTTCATCACCGATCATCTTCTGACCAAGGTCGTAGATCTGTCCGCGTATGTCGGAAAGACGATCTACATCGTTGTCACTGACAACGACGACGGCAACGACGTTTCCTGGCTGAACCTCGACGCGTTCAAGGTTTGCAGGGATCAGGCGGAAGTCGACGCGGCGAAGGCGGAGCATGACCGTCAGTTCGCCGAGTTCGGTCCGAAGCCGTTTGTTGAGGACGAAACGTCCAACACGATTGAAAACGGCGGATTTGAGACCGGCGACCTCACCGGTTGGCTGCTCCTTGACGGCACCGCGCTGACCCGCTCGGCGATCGTGCCCACCTCGCAGATGTACTGGAATGACCGTATGGTCTACGGCGAGGGCGAATATTACCTCGACGGTTCCAACAACGGCGCGATCCAGGAGACGCTTCTCGGTTCCATCCGTTCCACCAAGTTCACACTCGGCGGCGACGGCTTCATCACCTTCATGATGGGCTCCGGAAACGGCGGTTCCTATGTGGCGCTTTGCGACGGCAACACCGATGAAGAGCTGATCAAGCAGGAGAACACCTACTTCTCGGATCCGGCGCTTGCGCTGACCCTGCTCCGTTACTACATGGATGCGAGCGAGTACATCGGCAGAGTCTGCTACATCAAGGTTGTTGACGACAACGATACCAGCAAGGGCGGCTTCGCGTTCATCAACGTCGATGACTTCCGCGTGTCGCTGACCAAGGACGAAGTCGCGGCTCTGGAGGTCGAGCAGATGGAAAAGATCCAGAACGAGACCTACAACTCGCCGTCCTATGACGACCTTACCAATCTCAGAAATTACTACACCAACTATCCGTACCCCGTACCGCTTCAGTCGCTGACGCTGACCGCATATGCGGACAATCAGGTCGTCGACTGCGGCACCGTGGACCTCACGGCGTTCGTCGCGGATGCAAAAGCAGCGTTCGGCAGCGAAGACGTACCGGTTGCGATCACCAAGGTCGCGTTTGAAGGCAACGAGGCTACCGAGGGCTTTGACGCCTTCGACATGAGCGCACCGGGCTTCTATACGGTCACCTACGGTGCGGAGTACAACGGCAAGACCGTCGAGACCGCGTTCACAGTCGTTGCGATGGCGGATCATAAGGAGATCGCAAACGGCGGCTTTGAGAGCGGCAACCTCGCGGGCTGGACGATCCTCACCGACGCATGGGCGAAGGTCGACGGACAGTATCCGGGCGTCATCTCCGCAGAAAGCTACTGGGGCGAAGCGCTTCCGTACAATCAGGCGGGCAGCTTCCATCTTGACGGCTGGAACACCGGTATCGGCGAACCCGATCCGTGGGCGATCCGTTCCACGACCTTCACGCTTTCCGGCTCCGGCTTCATCTCCGTCCGTATGGGCGGCGCTGCGGCTGCGGTCAAGGTATTCACCGCGGACGGCACGCAGATCGGCTATTATAAGCAGACCCGCTTCCACGACGAGTTCTTCCCGTCGGTCGGTCAGGGCGGTTCCTGGGCGGACATGGGCACCTATGTCATCGATCTCAGTGCATACCTCGGTCAGGAGCTCTACATCGAGCTGCATGACGAAGTCATCGACGGCGGCTGGGCGCACGGCTTCTTTGACGAGGTCGTCACCTATTACGAGACCGCGCCGGATTACGCAAACCTCTTCGATACCGTCATGGACGGCAATCAGGCTGGCGAAATTCAGATCCCGTGGCAGCTGGCGGAAAATCTCGCAGCATAATTTCTGAATCCCACAGGGAGGGCTTATGAAAAAGATCCTCACAGTTCTGTGCACACTTCTGCTGGCGGCGGTCATTCTGACCGCCTGCGCCGGCGGGGGGAAGGACAAGCACGAAAAGGACCTGCTTTTGTACCTCAAGTTTGATGAGGGCAAAGGCTTAACAGTCACCGACGCCGCGGGCAAGGTGCCGGATACCGACATGAACTATGCGTATCACGGCGCCGCGTACATGGACGACCGGGATCCGGAATGGAGAACGGACGGCATCAACGGCGGCTGTCTGCTGCTGGACGGCTCGTCCACCTATGTGCAGTACAACCGCAACGACATTCAGGTATCGGGCAAAGCACTGACCGTGCAGGCATGGATCGCGCCGCGTACCTTTGAGTGGGACGATCCGAACGCTGCGGACAACGGTACCGATTCCCCGACGGGCATCATCAGTCAGGCGAACAAGGCGAACAAGCAGGGCTTTCTGCTCGGCTATGAGCGCTTCGGCAGACTGACGTTCCAGGTCGGCACCGGCGACGACTGGCTGACCGTCTGGTCAAACGGCGACAACCTCAAAAAGTACGCATGGAATCTCGTAACGGCGACGTTCGATGCGGATGCAGGCGAAATGGCGCTGTATCTGAACGGTGAAATGGTCGCATCCCGCTCCGTCGAAAAGGACGCGGAAATCGCTCCCGCAAAGCGCACGGCACTGGTTGTCGGACGCAACACGGACGCGGAACGCCTGACGGCGGGGTACCTCAATGTGGCAAGCGGCTATCTTGATGAGGTCAAGCTCTACGGTGCGGCGCTTACCGAACAGGAGATTGCCGACTACTATAAGAGTGTTGCGGTTCCGGAGATCGACTTCGATCAGATCTGGCTCCAGAACATCCTGCAGGACGATTATACGCGTACGCAGTTCCACGGCGGTCCGTACCAGTTCTGGATGAACGAACCGCACGCGCCGGTCTATTACAACGGCGTGTACCACTTGTTCTATCAGGCAAACATGACGGGGTCCTACTGGCGGAATATCTGCTGGGGACACTATGTCAGCACCGACATGGTCAACTGGAAGCCGATCAGGGAGGCGATCACGCCCACCGAGGATTCCGTCGTTCCGGACGGCGTCTGGTCCGGCGGTGCAACGCTCGACAGGAACGGTGTTCCGCTGCTGTTCTTCACGGCAGGCAACGACAGCTTCCGCAATACGCCGGGACTGATCTCGAATCAGAACATCGGCGTCGCATGGCCGAAGGATCTCAATGATCCCGAACTGACCGAATGGATCATCGGAAAGGATCTTGCACTCATTCAGCAGCAGGGGCAGGGCAGACCGGGCGAGTTCCGCGATCCGCATATCTGGAAAGAGGGCGAAACCTGGTGCATGCTGATCTGCTCCGGCGCGACCGGATCGAAGGGCGGCACGGCACTGCTGTACACCACCGATACGCTGGAACTGCAGGGCGATCACGTGGAAATGAACTGGCAGTATCGCGGTCCCGTATACGAAATGCAGAATCAGAGCGCACTGTACGGTACGAGCTGGGAGCTTCCGATCATCCTGCCGGTGACCAACAATGCGGGCACGATCACAAAGTATTTCTTTGAGATCAGCCCGGCGCCCGCCAGCATTGCGGACAACAAGGTCTATTACTGGCTCGGCGACTTCGATCTCGAGACAGGCAAGTTCACACCGGACGAAGCGTTCCGGGGCGAACCGCATCTCCTGGACTACGGCGCGAACGTCTTCACCGGACCGAGCTGTCTCGTCGATCCCGTAAGCGGAAACATCTATATGTTCTCTATTATGCAGGATCAGCGCGGCGCCGCCGAACAGGGCGCGTCCGGCTGGGCGCATACCGTGGGGCTTGCAAGACGTATCTTCCTGAACGACGAGGGCACCGACCTCATGATGGAGCCGATCGAAGCACTCCATACTCTGGAGGATAAAGTCTGGATCGACAAAAAGAACGTAACGATCGACGAAGCGAACGCAGCGTTCGCCGATGTCAACGACGATCTTCTGTATATCCGTATCGTTGCGGACGTTTCCAAGGCGCAGGAATTCGGCATCACGATGCTGAAGGGCGGCAGATGGGACGAAACGAAGATCACTTACGATGTTGCGAACGAAACCGTTCACGGCATGACCGAGAACAAAGGCGAAGGCGCCAAGGCGAAAGCCGTTTCCGGCGCATTGCCGAATGAGGACGGAACGATCACGATGGAGATCTACATCGACCGTTCGCTGGTCGAAGCATATTTCAACGATTACAAAGCGATTTCGATCCGTGCCTATCCCGAACAGAAAGACTCCAAAGCAATCGAATTGTTTGCCGCCGGCGAGGTGAAAATCACCGAGCTGTATGTGGCATCCATGAGCAGCATTTTCGACTGATACTTAAAAATCATCCCGATGGGACGGCAGCGACTCCACTTTCTCGCGTCGACTCATTCAAAAAAGGAGGATATTTTCCCTCGGCTCGGGGTGCGGCAGTGTGGAGACCTGTCGTAATGCAGCGCACCGGATGGTGACTGCGAGGACGTTTCGGGCGGATGTCAAACGTCCTGAGCCAAAGCTTATGTCAGAAGTCAAACTTGTGAATCTCAAGAAGGTTTATCCGTTCGTTTCCGGCGAACAGAAAAAGAAGAGCAAGAAGCAGAAAGCAAACGAACCTGAGAAGAAAAAAATCAATCTGCAGATCACGGACGAAGGCGTTGTCGCGGTGCAGGAGTTCAATCTGGATATCGCAGACAAGGAATTCATCGTGCTCGTCGGACCGTCCGGCTGCGGCAAATCCACGACGCTGCGCATGGTTGCAGGGCTCGAGGAGATCTCCGGCGGTGAACTGTATATCGACGGCAAGCTCGTGAATGACGTCGCGCCGAAAGACCGCGATATCGCAATGGTCTTCCAGAACTATGCGCTGTATCCGCACATGACCGTGCGCGAGAACATGGCGTTCGCACTGAAGCTTCGTCATGTCCCCAAAGCCGAGATCGAGCAGAAAGTTCGGCAGGCGGCGGAGATCCTCGACATCACGCAGTACCTCGACCGCAAACCAAAGGCGCTTTCCGGCGGTCAGAGACAGCGTGTCGCAATCGGCAGAGCGATCGTCCGCGCGCCGAAGGTCATGCTGATGGACGAACCGCTTTCGAACCTCGACGCAAAGCTCCGTAACGAAATGCGCGCCGAGATTCTGAAGCTCCGCGAGCGCATCGACACGACGTTCATCTACGTCACCCACGACCAGACCGAGGCAATGACGCTCGGCGATCGCATTGTCATCATGCGCGACGGGTATGTCCAGCAGATCGGCACGCCGCAGGAGGTGTTCAACCACCCGGCAAACCTGTTTGTCGCGGGCTTCATCGGCATGCCTGTCATGAACTTCTTCGACGCGGAGCTGCTGCTTGAAAACGGCAGATACTTTGTAAAACTCGCCGACGAAAAGGTCAGGCTTGCCGAAGACAAGCAGGAACGCCTTGCGGCAAACAAGGTCGAACCGCAGGCGATCACTCTGGGCGTTCGTCCCGAGCACACCGACCTCGACGAGAACGGCGGTGTAGCCGGAACCGTCGACGTCGCGGAAATGATGGGATCCTCGGTCCATCTGCATATCACGGCGGAGAACCGTGACGTCATTATTATTGTTCCGACGGTCGATATGAAGGGCAACTTCCGGATGGGCGATCCCGTCCGCTTCGGCTTCAAGGGCAACGTCGTACACGTCTTCTCCAAGGAAACCGACAGGAACCTCGAATTCTGATTTTTTCATGACACACACTCCTGTAAAAGCCGGGGCCGCATTGATTTGCGGCTTCGGTTTTACTGTAGATGGACGATTTCTGATCATGCAGCATTTGTTCAAAAAGTACCTTGTGTATCAATATGTCCGTTTCGTTGCGGGGGAGATTTT